>NTKG01000055.1 GCA_002457305.1 Bacteroidetes bacterium MED-G21
AAAGATAGAAATAAATACCAGAGGCTAATAATAAAGTGCGCTGCAAATGATAATTATCCCTTTTCAGACGGAAGCTCAGGAGAGTCGGAGAAAGGAGCTCACATTCGAGATTCCTATGTACAATCTCTTTCTCAAATTGCAGATCTTAGAATGGATGAACGCTCTTTTGAGCCATGTATCTTATTTCTTAATGGAGAATATTGGGGTTTGTATGAAATTAGAGAAAAAGTAGACGATAATGATTTTACAGATTACTACTACGACCAAGATTCTGTAGAATTTCTCAAAACATGGGGAGGCACTTGGGCTGATGTTTTAGGAGACAATCAAACTGAAAATTCTGTTTTTAACAGCTGGGATGAAATTAGAGATTTCATCACAACAAATAATATGGCTATACAAGACAATTACCTGTATGCAAAAAGCATTTTCAATATGGGTAGCTTGATTGATTATTTCATTCTAAACACATACGTAGTTAATGCAGATTGGTTAAATTGGAATACTGCATGGTGGCATGGACTTAGAGAAGATGGAGAAAAGAAAAAATGGCGGTATGTCTTATGGGATATAGATAACACCTTTGATCATGGAGCTAACTATACAGACATTCCAAGTCAAAGTGTTAATGCTGATCCTTGTGACCCAGAAAGTATTGGTGATACTGGTGGACAAGGGCATATCCCAATTTGGAATGCCTTACTTAATAATGATGAGTTTTTTGCAGATTACATCAATCGCTGGACAGACCTATCAAACAACTATTTTAGTTGCGAATTTTTAATTTCTCATTTAGACAGTTTAATTAATCTTATTGAACCAGAGATGCCTAAGCAAATAGACCGATGGGGTGGGAATTATAATACTTGGCAGTCAAACGTTAATGACATGAGAGATTTTATTGAAGCGCGCTGCGAAATCATTAATTCTGGTATTTTAGATTGTTATGAAGATGAATACGATATTGAAGGACCTTATGTGGTTACCATAAATATTGAGCCACCATTATCTGGAATGGTTGACATGAATGATTATCCAATAAACAACTACCCTTTTAATGGCTCATATTTCGGAGGTATATCTCAACAAATTGAAGCATTTGCAGCTGAGGGTTACTTGTTTGACTATTTTGAATTTTCAAATTCTACAACACCTATAAATCAAACTAATGAATCAATAGAATATGTATTAGCGTCTAACGAAACTATTACCGCACATTTCACACCAATTATTTATGGCTGTACAGACCCCGATGCAGTAAATTACAATGAAGATGCAACACTAGATGATGGAAATTGTCAATATACTGTCTTAACCTTTATTGTCAATGATAATTTGGGAGGCACTATTTCAATAGATGGAGTTGAATATTCTAATTTCCCTTCCAACATCATTATTACCAATTTTACAAGTATTGAAGCAATTTCAATCGAAGGATACGAATTTGACTATTGGGAATTATCTTCTGGTACGCTTGAAAATGAAAACAACCCATCTATTAATCTTTTTATAGATGAAAATGCAACGCTAATAGCTTATTTTTCTCCTATACAATTAGATGTCACTTTTGACATATCTCACACCAATGGAGGTGAAATAAGTATTAATGACTCAGTATTAAATGAACTACCACAAACTTTAAGTCTTACCTATGGTGAAACCTATAACATAAACATAGAATTAAACGACAACTTCAATTTCATCAACTGGAATTCTCCAGAAGGATTAATTGAGAATGAAAACGCACATAACTTCAATCTCTTCATCGAAGAATCAGGTTATATTATCGCAAACCTAATTGAATTATTGAATCTCACTCTGATAATAGAACCTCAAGATGCAGGATATGTTTTAGGTGATGGAGAAGAAATGGCAGTATTTCCATTAAGTCAAACATATATTCAAAATACTCAAATAGACTTACAAGCCTTTGCTACAAATGGAATGGAATTCGAATATTGGGTTCGAGAAAATGCTATTATACAACAAAACAACAGATACCAATATAAATTGGAATATAACGATACACTTAGAGTTGTTTTTCGTGAAAAAGAACTTGCTATGTATATACCAAATAGTTTTACACCTAATGGAGATGGAATTAATGATGTTTTCAAGCCAGTTACAGACCCGAACAAAATAATGAGATACGAAATGACACTATTTAATGAATGGGGTGAATTGATTTTTAAAACAGATCAAATTGAACAAGGTTGGGATGGTATAAGTCAAGCAAGTTCATCAAATAATATTTACATCTACAAGATCATTGTCTATTCTGAACTTACTGGATCTAAATATGAGTATATGGGTACGGTAATGGTATTATTATAATTTTTGAAAAATTATCTTTACGCATCTAAATGACATAGAGATGAATAAAACAAAACCTGTTTCCTTAAGTATTGCGCTTTTACCAATACTCTTTTTGATTACATTATTATCACTTAACGTTTATTATTATGGAGATGATGCCCTTTCCGGCGCAAATCAAATGACCTTATTACTTTCTGGTGCATTTTGTTCCTTTCTTGCGATAACTAGGGGTACACCATGGTCTAAAATTATAGAGGGTATTAGAAGTAGTATTTCTGATACCCTTCCTGCCCTACTAATTTTATTACTTATTGGTGCACTAGCGGGAACTTGGCTTATAAGTGGTATTGTTCCAGCAATGATTTATTATGGGCTTCAAATTGTTAACCCAACTTATTTTTTAATTGCTGCTTGCATAGTAAGTGCAATCATTTCATTAGTAACAGGAAGCTCATGGTCTACTATTGCTACAATAGGTGTTGCGCTATTAGGTATTGGAAAAGCTATAGGAATGTCTGAAGCAATGGTTGCTGGTGCAATAATTTCTGGCGCGTATTTTGGTGATAAAATGTCGCCATTATCAGATACAACAAATCTCGCTCCTGCCATGGCAGGCGTTGATCTATTCACACATATACGCTATATGTCTTACACAACAATACCTTCCATATGTATTACATTAATCATTTTCCTTTTTCTAGGCCTTAATATAGATACGCAAACTTCTGCTGGTGATATAAGCATCATACAAAATGCCATCAACTCAAAATTTAACATATCTATATGGCTCTTTAGTGTGCCAGCTATCGTTATTGGACTAATAATTAAAAAAATTCCAGCAATACCCGCTCTTTTTATAGGAACAATCCTTGGTGGCATTGCAGCTATAGTATTTCAAACAGAAATTATTACTGAATTAGGTCAAAGCAATAACTACTTTCAAAATTCATTCACAGTCCTAATGGATGCTATGGCAAGGGATGTTAATATTGTTACTGAAAACAGTATGATAAATGAACTATTAAGTACTGGAGGAATGAATGGTATGCTCAATACAGTATGGCTCATTCTATGCGCCATGTGTTTTGGAGGCTCTATGGAAGCTTCTGGTTTCTTAAATAAATTATCTACATCATTTATGAAAATGGCAACAAATACCGCTTCATTGGTTGCAACAACTACTGGAACATGTGTGTTTTTTAATTTAACAGCTTCTGATCAATATTTATCTATTATTGTTCCAGGAAAAATGTTTAGTGAATCGTACAAAAAAAATGGATTAGCTCCAGAAAACTTAAGCAGAACACTAGAAGATTCTGGAACAGTTACATCTGTATTAATCCCATGGAATACATGTGGAGCTACTCAAGCTAGTGTATTAGGTGTTTCCACACTAACCTATTTACCTTTTTGCTTCTTTAATATAATCAGTCCATTTATGACCATGATTTATGCCATAATTGGAATAAAGATTAGAGCTATTAAAGCATAAATTATTAAATTTTCTTTAACAATTGTGAATGCTTAAGTAACTTCGCTAAAAATATCGTCTATGTATAACAAAGAAATTAAAATTGCACTTGCACTAATTATACTAGCTTGTAGCATCTTTCTATTTAATTCAGGTGAAATTGGTTATGGTATTGTAGTTCTCATTATTATGGGGCTTGTTATCCTGAGTATATTTAAAGATGAACGTATTGTTAAAGCATTCTATCATCTTAGAAAAAATGACATGCAAAAAGCAGCTTCTACCCTAAGTAAAATTAAACACCCAGAAAAACTCATTAGATCTCAAGAGGCTTATTACTATTATCTAAATGGTTTAATTCTCTCTCAAACCCAAATGAACCAATCCGAAAGATTCTTTAAAAAAGCACTATCAATAGGATTAAGAACCGATACTGATAAAGCAGTTGCAAAACTTAATTTAGCTGGTCTTGCAATGTCACGAAGAAAAAAGAGAGAGGCGACAACATTGATAACAGAAGCAAAAAAGCTAGATAAACATAATATGCTTGATGAACAACTAAAAATGATGAAACAACAATTAAAAAGAATCTAAATAAAGCAGCCCACAGGCTGCTCTTTTTTTGAATTAATATTCTTATTTTTGATTATAATGAAAGCGCCTAAATTTCCATCGTTTTTTAAAACGACTAAAAACAAGCAATTTGAATTACCTGTTCGTTATTATGACGAACGCAAAGAGCGTATTCAAACAGCTATTGATAAAGCCAATAATCAACAAGATGGGAATTTAGAAAGAGGACACTTTGCAAACTCGTGGAAAAAAAAGTCAACTATAGGAGCTGAATCATCTTCATTACGCGTTATTATTATTACAGTTTTTGTTTGTCTCATTACATATTGGATTTTAAAATTTTAAATATTGATTACTCTATTACCAGATCATGTTGCCAATCAAATTGCTGCAGGAGAAGTTGTTCAAAGACCAGCATCTGCAGTTAAAGAATTATTGGAAAATGCAATAGACTCTAAGGCTACTGATATTAAACTCATTATTAAAGACTCTGGAAAAACTTTAATTCAAGTTATTGATAACGGTAGTGGTATGAATGAAGTAGATGCAAGAATGTGTTTTGAACGCCACGCAACATCTAAAATATCAAAAGCTGACGATTTATATTCACTTACAACAAAAGGCTTTAGAGGCGAAGCACTGGCTTCTATTGCTGCCATTGCTCAAGTAGAACTTAAAACAAAAAAAGAAGATTCTGAACTTGGAATTCTAGTCATAATTGAAGGATCAGAACATAAATCACAAGAAGTTTGCACCTGCCCTAATGGGAGTTCATTCTCTATAAAAAACTTATTCTTTAATGTACCAGCTAGAAGAAACTTTCTAAAATCGGACAGAGCTGAATATAAATACATTCTTGACGAATTTATTAGAATAGCATTAGCACACCCAGACATCTCATTTTCATTAATTAACAATGAAAAAGAACAGTATAAGCTTTCAAAAAGTATATTACGTCAACGACTCGTTAACCTTTTTGGTAAAAATTACAATTCTCGTTTGGTGCCAGTAAATGAAAAAACAGATATCGTAAATATCGATGGTTTTATTTGTAAACCTGAATTTTCAAAAAAATCTAGAGGAGAACAATTTATCTTTGTAAATAACCGATTCATTAAATCAGCATATCTTAATCATGCCGTATCAAATTCGATGGAGGGATTATTACAAAAAGACCATCACCCCTCCTATTTTCTCTTTTTACAAATTGATCCGGCAAAAATTGATGTCAACATTCACCCAACCAAAACAGAAATTAAGTTTGAAGACGAACGCAATATATATTCTATTATTCGCGCTGCAATTAAACATTCTTTAGGTCAGTACAATATTGCACCAAGTATAGATTTTAGTTTAAACCCTGATTATCAGGTATCCATCTCTTCAAAAGGAAGAACAATAAAAACACCAAACATTGAAGTTGACCCAAACTTTAATCCATTTGAACAGCAAAAAAGTGCTATTCAGAACAAATCTTTATTAAATAAAACATCCTCTAAAGGAAAACACTGGGAGGCAATTTTTGAAGAAATTCAAGAAGATATGAATGCTGCCATTACTGAAGGACTAAATACACCGCAGTCATTAGAATCTGAATTAAATATAGAAGAAAAAAGATTTGCATTTCAAGTCGATAATAGATTTATCCTCACCCAAATAAAATCGGGCATTCTTATCGTAGATCAACAAAGGGCTCATCAACGAATTTTGTACGAGCAATATTTTAAGTCATTACAAAACAAAAGACCTTTAAGTCAACAATTAGTATTTCCTCATGAAATACATTTATCTCCAACTGATATAGAGATCTTTAAAGAAATAACAGATGATATTGAGTCTGTGGGGTTTGATATAAATATCCCAACAAACAACTGTTTAATGATTCTCGGTGTTCCCTTTGAAACAAAAGCCAATGAAATTGATAAAATTATCGATAACATATTAGATGCTTATAAGAATCAAAATGATGATTGGAAATCTGACCATCAAAAGTTTATCGCTAAAAGCTTGGCTTTAAGTAATGCTATAAAAAATGGAAAAACTATGGCTTTAGAAGAAATGAATGAATTAATTGATTCATTATTTGCCTGTGAATTACCTTTTATATCTATTTACAATAAGCCTACAGCTATTGTATTAGCAATTAATGAACTTATAAAACGATTTAAATAATGTACTTAAATAGAGGTTTAACGAATATGCCATTGGTGGTTAAAAATCTAATCATTATAAATGCATTATTTTTCTTAGCAAGATACACCTTAGCTTCAACACTTAACATAGATTTAAACAGCGTTTTGGGGCTCTATTATTACAACTCTCCAGAGTTTAACCCCTACCAATTAATATCTTATATGTTTATGCATGGGGGCTTCTCTCATATTTTCTTTAATATGTTTGCCTTGTGGATGTTTGGTACTCAAATTGAGAATTTATGGGGACCTAAAAGATTTTTGAATTATTATTTAATCACTGGATTTGGTGCTGCTTTCTTACACTATCTTATTATTCACTTTCAAATTTCAGGTCTCGAATCTTACTTTACATCAAATCAAATCTCAGAAATCGTAAACAGTGGCGCATTTAACCCTTCAAGCCCATTATTTAGTAAAGCTAGGATGTTGTATGGTTTACACCATACACCTGTAGTAGGAGCCTCAGGAGCTGTGTTTGGTCTACTCTTAGCTTATGGTATGAGCTACCCTAATCAAATCATTTACCTAAACCTACTATTTCCAATAAAGGCTAAATACTTTGTTATCATATATGGACTACTCGAATTTTTTATGGGAGTTCAAAATGGTGCTGGAGACAATGTCGCTCATTTTGCCCATATTGGAGGAATGTTATTTGGCTTCTTGTTAATCAAATACTGGAAGAAAAACGATATGAAATTCTATTAATGTTAAAAGAGTTATTTCTTAAATATAAGGTAGCAGATCAATTATTTAAATTGATTTACATCAATTTACTAGTATTTATTCTTGTACAAATATGCCATACATCATCATTTCTATTTCAAAGTCCCTTATTTGATTTAGTCTTTTGGTTAGGGATGCCATCAGATTTAAGTAATTTGTTACTTAAACCCTGGACTCTTATTACATACATGTTTACACATTCAGGGCTAATGCATATCTTATTTAATCTGATTTGGTTGTATTTTTCAGGACAAATATTCCTTCAATATTTTAACAAGCAAAAACTATTCAGTTTATATATTCTAGGAGGTATTACAGGAGGCTTAACCTATCTAATTGCATATAATTTACTTCCTGTATTTTCTGGACAATCATCACAATTAATTGGAGCTTCGGCAGCTGTTTTAGCCATTTTATTTGCTGTTGCAACTTATGTCCCTAACTACCGTGTAAATTTAATATTCTTTGGTCTGATTCCTATAAAATATTTAGCCATTGCATCAGTATTTATAGATATAATAAGTATTCCAAAAGGCAATGCCGGCGGGCACATAGCCCATCTGGGAGGTGCTTTAATCGGCATATATTTTATTCTAAAGTGGAAAAAAGGAAAAGACATTACATCAAGTATTGATGGAGTAATAGAATCCTTTCTTAACTTATTTAAAAAGAAGCATCTTAAAACGGTATACAAAAGACCTAAAACAGATGATGAATTTCGTTCTGACAAAGCGGAGCGCTCAGTGAAAATTGACACAATTTTAGATAAAATTGCAAAATCAGGTTACGACAGCCTCACTGAAAAAGAAAAAGAATACCTGTTTAAGAATAGTAAAAAGATGTAGGTTTGAAGAACTTATCAGTCCCAAACAAACTACTTTACCTTATCAATTTAGTATTCGTACTGCTTTGGTTTTTCGCCTTTTTATCTCCCTACATTAATCCACAAAGCTTTTCATTGGGAGCGCTTTTAGCCATAGGCTACCCCATTTTGTTGTTGGCACATCTGCTTTTTATACTTTATTGGCTGGTACGATTCAAGAAAGCCATTTATCTTTCATTATCAGTACTTATTTTAAGCTATTTATTTTCGGTTCCGGTATTTCAATCTAAGAGTAAATTTAAAGCATTGGCCAAAGACAATTCATTTTCAATAATGAGTTTTAACAGTCAACTCTCTTATTTTTCCGGAGGAAAAAAAGAAGAGGTACAGACACATCAATCAAAAATTATCCATTTCTTAAATCAGGAAAACACAGATGTATTATGCCTTCAGGAAGCCCGAAAAGGAATGACCTCAAATTTAAACCATCCTTATAAAGCTGTTTTCGGTTATAGTCAGATCTATAGTAATTATGAAATCATTTCTGCTAAAGAAATTCTGTTTAATAAAAGCTCTACAAATAACTCTTGTTATGCTGACCTTTTAATTCACAGAGATACCATACGCATATATAACCTTCATTTAGAGTCGCTACACTTAGGAAATGATGACTATCGCTTATTAAAAGAATGGGATGAAGAGCCCATTGAAGAGCAGTTACAAGACAAAACACAAAAACTCTCAAATAAGATCAATAAAGCCAGTCATAAAAGAGTAAGTCAGGTAGAAAAGATTACGGAATCTATTAACAGCAGTCCTTATCCAACCCTACTTTGTGGAGATTTTAATGATGTTCCTCAGAGTTATATCTATAGAAAATTAAATAAAGGACATAAAGACGCATTTCTGGACTCAGGAAAAGGTTTTGGAGCTACATATCGACAACTGATTTTTCCTTTCAGAATCGACTTTATTTTAGTGAACAATCTTTGGTCTTCATATAACTTCAAGGTCTTGGAGAATAACCTTTCAGACCATCAAGCAATTCGTTGCGATATTGAGTTTAATTAATAATCTTAACTCTTTTAAGATCTAATAAATTCATTGCATTAGAACCAAGACCTTTAACGCTTTTATGAGAAAAACGTAAAACATTATCATAATACAAAGGAATTATAGCCGCCTGCATAATAACAATACTGTCCATCTTTTCATAAAGTGGAATTCGTTTTGATAATTCCGGAATACGCAGTGATTTTTCATACAAATCATCAAATTCAGTGTTCGAAAAATGCGTATAATTGGGTCCGTTAGGACTGTGATTACCTGAGTAAAACAGCGCTAAATAATTTTCAGCATCCGCATAATCAGCGATCCATGAACCTCTAAAAATGGATAATTGAGACTTAGACACTTGTTGTCTGTGCGTAGAAGGTGGATTTACATTTACCTCAACCTTAATACCAAGCGCTTCCCATGCATGCTGAATGTATTCACACAGATCTACATAGGAGCTTGTTGTATTTAAGTGAATTACAGGAATCCCCTGA
Source organism: Bacteroidetes bacterium MED-G21 (assembly GCA_002457305.1). Classification (GTDB taxonomy): domain Bacteria; phylum Bacteroidota; class Bacteroidia; order Flavobacteriales; family UBA7430; genus MED-G21. The sequence continues at coordinate 9,655 of NTKG01000055.1, forward strand.
GCTTTAGGATATCCAGCTTCTAGTAGGTACTTTTTTGCCAATTCTGGATTATATTCATATCCACAACCAGGATGGTAACCGGGTAAACCTTTGGGAATAAATCCACTGTGAGCAGGTGTTCCAATATTATTCCTCAAATACTGCATCATCAAATCTCTGTCGAAAGCCAGATTTAAAGCTTGTCGAACCCGAACATCTCTCAAAGCTTCATTTTCCTGATTATCATCCATTAAAATACCCAGATACTCAGTATTCAGATAATCTTGTTTATAGTAATTTAATTTCTGTGTATACTTTGTACTTAATTCTCCATCATTATCGAGTAATTCATCCTTGTATGACGCATCTATTCCAGATAAAAAATCAAACTTACCCTTAATAAACTCCAAAAATGCTGTTTGCTTATCTGAAATAAAACTTATGGCTACAGCATCTAAATAGGGCAGTTTATTTGTGCCTTCAAATTCAAAATAATTCTGATGTTTCCTAAGAACTAGCTTAACATTAGGCTTGTGATACTGAAACTGAAAAGGGCCAGTACCACAAGGTGAATCAAAAAAATCAGGAATGGTATCAGACTCAACTGGTAACACAGAACAATACTGCATAGATAATAAACCTAAAAAAGCAGGATTAGGCGATAATAAATTAACACGAATGGTACTGTCATTAAAAACTGATATATTTTTCACATTAGACAATATCCATGCTCCAGGAGAAGCTATTTTCTTAGATTTCAATCGGTTTAATGAGTAAATAATATCATTTACATCTACATTTCTGTACCCATTGGTACCAAAAGATTTTTCTGAATGATGAAAAGCTACATCATCACGAATAATAAAGTCATATTGTGATCCATCCTCTGAAATTTCCCAACGCTTTGCAATGGAAGGCTGAACTTGTAAATTAGAATCCAACTGAACCAAGCTGTTATATATCTGGTTGCAAAACCAAATTCTTGACTGATCCTTAGCAAAAGCGGGATCAAAAGAGTGTATTCCTGCCGACTCATTGTATCTAAAAATCATTTTAGATTGCTCATGATGAACCATTCCTCCACAAGAGGATAAAACACAAACAATTAGAAAGAATAGACGCATAGATATTATTTATGCTTCTAAAATAGAACTTTGTTTGTTTATTTAAAATCCATAGTGCCTTAATTTCATAACTTTGTAGTCAATTTTGATGATGAAAAAAGTAGCATTTCACACTTTAGGCTGTAAACTAAATTTTTCTGAGACTTCGTCCATTGCTCGTTCTTGCCAGGAAGAAGGTTATGAAAAAGTGGATTTTAAGGAAAAAGCTGACATATATGTTCTCAACACCTGCTCTGTTACAGAAAATGCAGATAAAGAATGTAAACGTCTGGTTCGTCAAGTATTAAAAATTAATTCAGAAGCTTTTGTAGTTATAATTGGGTGCTTTGCGCAGTTAAAGCCCGAAGAAATAGCAAAATACAAAGGTGTTGATCTTGTTCTTGGGGCTACAGAGAAGTTTAAGCTTCCCTCCTATCTTAACGACCTAAGCAAACAAGAAATAGCAGAAATTCATTCTTGTGAAATTGAAGATGCCAATTTTTTTGAAGGTGCCTATTCTATTGGCGATAGAACACGAGCATTCTTAAAAGTACAAGACGGTTGCGATTATAAGTGTACCTACTGCACAATTCCATTGGCTAGAGGCATTTCTAGAAGTGATCAACTTGAAAATGTTCTTAAAAATGCTAAAGAAATATCTGATAGAGAGATTAAAGAAATTGTCCTTACCGGCGTAAATATTGGCGATTACGGTAAAGGTGAATTTGGAAATAAAAAACACAAACACACTTTCCTTGATCTTGTTAAGGCATTAGACGATGTAAAAGGCATATCGAGACTTCGTATTTCATCTATTGAACCTAATTTATTAAATAACGAAACGATAGATTTTGTATCAAATTCTAAAATATTCGTTCCTCACTTTCACATCCCTCTCCAATCTGGCTCAGATGAACTATTGAAAAAAATGAAGCGTCGTTATCAAACAAAACTTTATAAAGATCGTATTATAAGCATTAAAGATAAGATGCCCGATTGCTGTATCGGTGTTGATGTGATCGTAGGTTTTCCAGGAGAAACCGAAGAACTTTTTCAGGAAACCTACAATTTACTGAATGAATTAGATGTATCTTATTTACATGTATTTACTTATTCTGAAAGAGCCAACACTGAAGCTGCTACAATGAAAGGCGTTGTAGACAAAAATGTTCGGCATCAAAGAAGTAAAATGTTACGAATTTTGTCTGCAAAGAAAAAACGTGCTTTCTATGAAAAAAATATTGGTACTACGAGAACTGTATTGTTTGAACACGATAATAAAGAGGGTTACATACAAGGCTTTACCGAAAACTACGTTAAAGTAAAGGTTGATTACGATCCGGGCTTAAGAAATCAAAGTATAAAAGTTAAACTAAATGATTTTGCCGAGGATGGAATTATTCACGGCGAGATTTTAAATTAAATTATATGTTTCCAACACTTAGTCACCTGATAGAATATTTTACTGGTGTATTTATTCCACTTCCTTTTAAAACTTTTGGTTTTTTTGTTACAATGGCTTTTTTAGCTGGCAGCTACTTCATATCAAAAGATTTATCTGAAAAAAACTTGTCTGGAGAT
>NTKG01000056.1 GCA_002457305.1 Bacteroidetes bacterium MED-G21
TTACAAGAGGCAAACTATTGTTCTGAATAGCCTTAGCAAAAGAAACCAATTCTTCTTTTATAGCATTAAGCTTTTTAACCCTAGGTTTGTGAAGGTGAACACTCTTTTTATTTCCATCAGTATCAACTTCTATATTCATAACAAAAGGATTCCAAGAAGTCTCATCACTTAAACTTACAATTTCAGTCTTCTTTTCTAAAAAATCGACTGAAACATATGCATCTTTCTGAAAAATCCTTGTCTTTCGCATTTTTTTCAATGAAACCCTACTGGCCGTCAAATTTGCCACACAGCCATTTTCAAATTCAATTCTCGCATTTGTAATATCAGCATTATCACTTACAACAGCAACACCACTAGTGTTAATATGAGTAACATCTGACTTTACAATATTTAAAATAATATCTATATCGTGAATCATTAAATCTAAGACAACTGAAACATCAGTACCTCTAGGATTAAATGGAGACAATCTATGAGTTTCAATAAATAAAGGGTTTTTAATATATGGTTTTGCCGCTATAAAGGCAGGATTAAACCTTTCGACATGACCTACCTGTACCTTTACATCAGAACGCTCAGCCAAAACTAAAAGTTCATCTGCTTCTTCAACAGTGTTTGTAACAGGTTTTTCAATAAAAACATGCTTGTGATTAAGTATTGCTTGCTTCGCACATTCAAAATGTGAAAGTGTTGGGGTAACAATATCAACAATTTCTGCCGCATCGATTAAAGAACTCATTGACTGAAAAGCAGGAATAGACAATTCTTTACTTATTTTACTCGAAAGATGTGGGTCTGGATCATAAAAACCCACTAAATGAAATTCTGACATTCCCTTTAATATATTAAGATGTATGCGTCCTAAATGTCCAGCGCCTAAAACAGCTATTTTCATAAAACCACAAAATTTACATCAAAAATAACCTTTTCAATTAGACCCATATAATCATTAATATATTTTTGTTCACATTCTACATTTTAATAGATTGCAACTATGAATTTAATAGACAATGCTAAGCACCAAGGCAAAAGAAAAAAACTGATTTTAGCACTCAGATCTATGGGCATTGAGTCAGAACAAGTATTGCAAGCCATGCTAAAAGTTCCCCGTCACTATTTTTTAGATTCATCTTTTGAAGATTTTGCATATCAGAATAAAGCATTCCCAATTGGAACAGAACAAACGATATCACACCCATACACTGTTGCTTTCCAATCTGAAGTATTAAATATCAATAAAGGAGATAAAGTACTTGAAATAGGGACTGGATCTGGCTATCAAACAGCAGTATTATTTCACCTGGGAGCTCAAGTATATTCTATAGAAAGGCAACATATTTTATACAACAAATCAAAACGCCTTTTAGCAGAAATGCGGGTAAAATGCTATTTACACTATGGAGATGGTTATAATGGTCTACCTGATAAAGCACCGTTCAATAAGATAATCGTTACAGCAGGAGCACCATCCATTCCAGAAGTGCTATTTAATCAGCTGTCAGTTGGCGGATCAATGATTATTCCTTTAGGTGAAAAAGAACAAATCATGACATTACTAATAAAAACTACTGAAAAGACATATAAAAAATTTGAATTTGACAATTATAATGAGCGTCATTTTCAGTTTGTTCCGATGCTAAAAAACAAACGATAAGTACTGAATTCGTCAAAATTTTGGTCTATTTAAAATCAAAATACCTTACAAAAAGTATCAAAATTCAGGACCATAGAGCAAAAAAACACAGTTATCAACAACCCCGAAACACTTTTAAAATAAGAGAAAACAACCCTTTTCAACATACACATGTTAATAAGCGACTACAAAATTCCTAGCACACCTTTATATTTTAAAGAAATTGCCAGGGTAAATAAACTTTAAAACTTAAACTTTAAAAATTATGAAAAAGTTAATTACGATTGTATGTGCTTTTGCTGTTACATTAACTGTAAACGCTCAAGACAACACACCTAAATCTGGTGACTGGTCAGTAGGAACAAATGCTGGACCTGTATTAGAGTATGTAGGTAACTTAATTAGTGGTGTTGCCACTTCTCCTGCTGTTGCATTTGGAGAAAATGCTGCGCATGCAGATCACATGAACATATCTGGTAAATATTTTACAGATGATATGACTGCATGGAGAGGGAGTCTAGATCTTTACTTTACTTCAGATGAAGATGCTGAATCATCTTACAGTTTTGGAGTTACAGCTGGTAAAGAATTCAGAAAAGGTACTAGTAACCTTCAAGGATACTATGGCTACATGGGTAATGTTAATATGCATGACCTTGATGACGAAACTGAAGTTGAATTTGGTGCACATGGTTTTGTTGGTGTTGAATATTTTGTTCGCCCTAAAATGGGTATCGGAGCTGAATATCGCCATGGACTTAACTACGGTGACTCTAATGTATCTTTAGGAGGTTCAATGGGTAACTTAATGCTTAACTTGTACTTCTAGTTAACAAAATAAATACTATTAAAAGGGAGCAATTTTGCTCCCTTTTTTTTATTTAAAATGGTTATTTAAACTTTTTTAGTGCACGATCCATTTGCCTTTTATCATCCTTATGTTTTAAATCTTCTCGCTTGTCATGTAATTTCTTCCCTTTCGCTAAAGCGATATCAATCTTTGCCCAACCCTTTTCCGTAATATATAATTTTAATGGGACAATAGTAATACCAACGTTTTGTAGAGCAGAAGAGATTTTGTTTATCTCTTTTTTATTCAGTAATAACTTTCGCAAACGTTTTGGATCATGATTCATATATGAGCCATACTGATACTCCGCAATATACATACCAGTAATCCAAACTTCAGATTTCTGAACATAGCAATATGCTTCTGCTAGATTAGCATTTCCAGCTCGTAGCGACTTTATTTCAGTACCCTGTAACTGAATTCCTGCGGTAAAAACTTCAAGTAACTCATACTCAAACCTAGCCTTCCTATTGGAAATAGAAATCGATTTATCTATAGATTTCTTTCCCATCAGCCTCTATTTTGCTTCCATTTAGATTTTTGAGAAGAAGTTTTATCTATCGAAATCTGCTTCTTTTCATTAAAAAACCTTGCGGCATACCAAGCAGCAATCATTTGCTCTTTGGAGTTATCAGACTTTAAGAACCTCGGCTCAAAATATTTTTTCACAAAATGGGTGTCAAAATTACCAGAGGTAAATGATTCGTGTCCCATAACGAAAGCTCCAAACTCAAGAGTTGTTTGTATCCCTGCAATTTGATAATCTGAAATAGCTCTTTTCATTCTTTCTATTGACTCAAAACGATCTTTACCATAAGTAATCAACTTTGAAATCATAGGATCATAATAAATAGGAATCTCCATTCCTTCCTCAAAACCGTCATCTACACGGACACCTATACCACCAGGTCTTTTATACGTAGACAAGACACCTATATCTGGCAAAAAGTTATTTTTTGCATCTTCAGCATAAACTCGAACTTCCATAGCGTGACCAGAAATTTTTAAATCTTCTTGATTAAAAGAAAGCCTTTCTCCTCTAGCAACTAGAACTTGTTGTTTCACAAGATCAACTCCTGTAATCATTTCAGTGACTGGATGCTCAACCTGAAGTCGTGTATTCATTTCTAAAAAATAGAAATTCATGTTTTCATCTAATAAAAATTCAACCGTTCCAGCTCCTACATAATTACAAGATAGTGCAACATTAACTGCACATTGTCCCATTTCATCTCTTAGTTCATCTGTGAGCACTGAAGATGGCGCCTCTTCAATCACTTTTTGATGACGACGTTGAATAGAACACTCCCGTTCAAAAAGATGAACAACGTTGCCATGTTTATCAGCCAATACCTGAATTTCAATATGACGCGGAGAAGCCACATACTTCTCTATAAATACAGCACCATTTCCAAAAGCTGAAACAGCCTCACTAACAGCCAACTTCATTTGTTCTTCAAAGACATCCGCACTTTCAACAATTCGCATCCCCTTACCTCCACCTCCAGCTGAAGCTTTAATTAAAATAGGAAAACCAATTTTTTGAGCCAATGACATTGCAACCTCAATATCATCTATAGCCCTATCAGTTCCAGGAACCATAGGGATATTATAATTCTTTACTGTGTCTTTAGCTGTTAGCTTATCACCCATAAGCTCAATGGCTAAAGGTGAAGGACCTATAAACTCAATTCCAGACTCAAAAACCGAGTTTGCAAAATCCGCATTTTCTGAAAGGAAACCATAACCTGGATGAATACCATCAACACCTAAATCTTTACAAACTGATATAATTTTATCTCCTAACAAATAAGACTGATTAGATGGTGCAGGACCCAAACAGACCGCCTCATCTGCATACAAAACATGAGGAGCCATTCTATCTGCTTCGGAATAAACCGCAACAGTTTGAATTGCCATCTCTTTTAACGAACGCATTATGCGTAAAGCTATCTCGCCTCTATTTGCTACTAATACCTTTTTCATAAGCCAAAAATTAGGCCACAAATTACAAAATTTTACACCATCTTATTATACCAAGTTTTTTTAAAAATAAATCTTAATTTTGCTAATGATTTAATAACAAATATTTATATGAAACTCAAAATCCTCTCCATTATTTTCTTGTTTTCTTTTTACTTGTCTTCTGCACAAGAAGTTTTTTTTGATGCAAATGACTCTGAAATATCTTTTAATACTGAAAGATTCATTATCCCAAAAAAATACCGGACACTTGGTATTAATAAAATCGGAATTGAAAAATTATTGGAGGAATCTAATCGTGAAAGTGAAGTAAATGTTCATGAAAGCAATCATTTGATATTGCTTCCTTTACCTAACGGGGAAAATATATTATTTCGTTTTGTTCAAGCACCTATTATGTCACCCGTGCTTTCTGCCAAATATCCTAAAATCAAAACCTATCTTGGTGAAAGTATTGATCATAAAATGACAATGCGATTTAATTACAACCCCGAATTAGGGTTTCACGCAATGATTATGGGGCAAACTGATGTCATTTTTATTGACCCCTATTCTTTTCAAAACAACAATTACATCATATCATACTATAAAAAGGACTATGAAAACGATGCAAAAAGAGAATTTCATGAAGAAGCTCCTATATCGTCTTCTGACTACGAAGAGTATCTAGAATATAAAGCTGCAAATCCTATCATTCAAAACAGTAGTTCTGGGGATCAACTTAAGTCTTATCGCATTGCAATAGCTTGCACACAACAATATTCAAATTTCCATGGAGGTACTACTGAAGAAACACTTGATGCCATAGTAACAACTATGAACAGAATAAATCAAGTATATGAAACAGAATTATCTATCCGCTTAATTTTAGTAGATAATAATGACTCTCTAATCAATTTATCTGTTTCTGCGGGGATGTCAAACAACAATACGAACCAACTCATAAACCAATCACAAGAAGTAATTGATGACATCATTGGTTCAGAAAATTATGACATCGGACATACATTTAGTACTGGCGCAGGAGGTCTTGCATCTCTTGGAGTACCATGCAATGATAACGAAAAAGCTAGAGGAGTTACAGGAACTAACTCTCCAGTTGGAGACCCTTTTGACATTGACTACGTAGCACATGAAATTGGACATCAATTTGGTGGAAACCACACATTTAATGGTACCTCGGGATCATGTAATGGAAACAGAAATGAGGAAACTGCATACGAACCAGGAAGTGGAAGCACAATAATGGCTTATGCAGGTATATGCAGTAGTCAAAACTTACAATCAAATAGTGACCCTTATTTCCACGCTGCAAGTTATGACGAAATACAATATTATATCAATAGTGCATGGGGACAAACTTGTGCAACAATCACTGAAACCGGCAACTCTATTCCAGAAGCTTCTATTGAAAAAGAAAGTTACATCATACCTGTTTATACTGCATTTGAACTCGATGGAGTCAGTTATGATGCTGATGAAGATGAATTATCACACTCTTGGGAACAGATGGACATAGGGCCTGCTGGACATCCAAATTCTCCTACTAACAACGCACCAATATTTAGAGTGTTTAATCCAACTGAAAGCACTAAAAGGACCTTTCCAAGAATGTCATACCTACTTAACAACTCACAACCCAATTATTCAGGAGGCGAAACTATGCCAACTTATGCTAGAACCTTACACTTTAGATTTACCGTAAGAGACAATCGAGCTGGTGGTGGTGGAATTACATATGATCAAACTGAAGTTGAAGTTACAGAGCAAGCAGGTCCTTTTGAAATAATTTCACCTAATGGAAATGAAACATTGGGAATTAATGAAACATATACGGTGGAATGGGAAGTTGCAAGTACCGACGAAAATATTATTAACTGCCAAGAAATCAATATTATCCTTATGTATAATACAAATGGAACTTGGGAAGAAACCATACTTGCTCAAAACGAACAAAATGATGGTGAAGCCGAAATAACAATTCCTAATACAGAAGAACTTATTGGATCTCAAAATAGAATTAAAATTGTTCCTACTAATAACATCTTCTTAGATATTTCAGATGATGATTTTTCAATTACAGCCATGAATATCTTGGAAATATCAGGAGGAAATGTAGAAATTTACCCAAATCCAAATAATGGAATATTTACCCTGCGTATGGTAAATACTTCTCCCAATAATATGGAATTGATTGTTTACAATCTATTTGGAGAAAAAGTGCATCATGAAAATTTTAAAACAACTAATAATCTAGAAAAAGAATTTGATTTTAAAACTCTAAACTCTGGGCTCTATTACATTGAACTAAAAACGCCTACTGAGAAAGTAATTAAAACCATTTCAATTTTATAACAAAAAAAGAGCCAAATGGCTCTTTTTTTTTTCTTGTTAAATAAAAATATTTAAGATAAAACCTCAGCAACTTTATCAGCTGCTTCTTGGAGTAAAATAACAGAATGAACTTTTAAACCACTTTCATCTATTAACTTTTTTGCTTCCTCTGCATTTGTACCTTGTAAACGAACAATCAGTGGGACATTAATTTCACCGATGTTATTGTAGGCATCAACAATTCCTTGTGCTACTCTATCGCAACGAACAATACCACCAAAAATATTTACCAATAGTGCTTTCACATTTTCATCTTTTAAAATAATGCGAAAAGCCTGTTCTACACGAGCCGCATCTGCAGTACCACCAACATCAAGGAAATTAGCGGGATTTCCACCTGCATGCTTTATAATATCCATTGTTGCCATAGCTAAACCAGCACCATTAACCATACAGCCAACATTACCATCTAATTTAACGTAGTTTAAGCCATATTCACCTGCTTCAACCTCTGCGGCATCTTCCTCACGAATATCACGCATTTCTGCATAATCTTGATGGCGATATAAAGCATTATCATCAATAGAAACTTTAGCATCTACAGCAATAATTTTTTCGTCAGATGTTTTCAATACAGGGTTTATTTCAAATAAAGAAGCATCAGACCCATCGTACGCCTTATACAAGCATGCAACAAACTTTGTCATCTCCTTAAAAGCTTTTCCTGTCAGACCTAAATTAAAAGCCACTTTACGACATTGAAAAGGCAACAAACCTGTAGTTGGATCTATTTCTTCAGTAAATATAAGGTGAGGTGTCTTCTCGGCAACCTCTTCTATATCCATCCCTCCTTCAGTCGAATACATAATCATATTTCTTCCAGTAGCTCGATTCAAAAGAACAGACATATAAATTTCACTGGTCTCAGTTTCTCCTGGGTAATATACATCTTCAGCAATTAAAACCTGATGAACAGTCTTTCCTTCTGCTGATGTTTGAGGTGTAACCAGCTGCATTCCAATAATATTTTCAGCATGAGACCTCAACTCTTCTATATTCTTGGCTAACTTGACTCCACCACCTTTACCTCTACCACCAGCATGTACTTGGGCTTTAATGACATGCCAACCTGTACCTGTTTCTTCTGTTAATTTTTTAGCAGCATCAACTGCAGCTTCTGGAGTTGAAGCAACAATTCCACGTTGAATTCCAACGCCATAGCTGTTGAGTATTTCTTTACCTTGATATTCGTGTAAATTCATGAGTTAATTGTTTTGCATTGCAAAAGTAATTTATTGTTCGGATAATCAAAAAGAAATTGAAAATACCATTTCAATTATATTCAATTTGAATAAATAAATAAGGACCAAATCATAAAATGCATCAAATAAATTAACAATTACATTAAATATTAAATAATGGGCTTTTAATTTTATTAAAAATTAACTTTACTTTTACTTAAAATTTACGAATAAATGACAGAAAATAAACCATCCGTACACTACATCAACTATCTGGATCTTGACAAAATCCTTAGTGCACAAAACCCTTTAAGTGGAGAAGGAAAAGAGGCAGCGCACGATGAAATGTTGTTTATCATCATTCATCAAACCTATGAGTTATGGTTTAAACAAATCATTCATGAAATAGACTCTGTAATGAATCTTTTGAAAAAAGATAAGATTGATGAAGAGAATGTTGGTCTTATTGTTTCTAGAATAGAACGCGTAAACAAAATTTTACAAATCCTAGTTAAACAGATAGATGTTCTAGAAACTATGACATCATTTGACTTTCTAGATTTTCGCCATCATCTTTCACCAGCTTCAGGTTTTCAATCGCATCAATTCCGAAAATTGGAAGTCATGTTAGGACTCAAGATTAAAGACCGACACCAATTTGGAGGCTGCCCCTACCATAATCAATTTAAAGGGCAAAAAAAGAACGAAATATTAGAACTAGAAGATAGTGCATCATTATTCACATTAATAGAAAAATGGTTAGAACGAATTCCTTTCTTAAACATGGAAGGTTTTAACTTCATCTCTAAATATGAAGATGCTGTAAATGAAATGATGAATAATGAAATTTCGCGTATAAAGGATTCGCATTTACTAAATGACGAAGATAAGAACCTAAGAGTTCGAATGATTGATGAAAACAGAAAATACTTTGAACAGGTATTTGATGAAAACACACACCAAAAAGCTGTTAAAAATGGAGAAATATCTCTTTCATACAAAGCAACCATGTCTGCATTATTAATCAATTTATATAGAGAACAGCCTATTCTTCACCTCCCTTTTAAATTATTGAAAAACATTGTAGATGTAGACCATCAAATTGCCAATTGGAGATTTAGACATATGCAAATGGTCGAAAAAACATTAGGCCAAAAAATTGGGACTGGCGGCTCTTCTGGGCAAGAATATCTTAAAAACACTGTAGAGAAACATAAACTATTTGCTGATATTGCAAATATATCTACACTAATGATTTCAAGATCTTATCTACCAGAACTACCTAAAAATGTAAAAAATCAATTAGGATTTAATTTTACTGAGAAATGGAAATAACATTAAACAATAAAAATGCAATTGTTTGTGGCAGCACACAGGGTATCGGAAAAGCAACTGCAATGGAACTCGCTTTAATGGGGGCCAACGTGACACTAATAGCTCGAGATAAAAGCAAACTAGCATCCGTTGTATCTAATTTAGACACCAAACAAGGACAAAGTCACTCATATATATGTATTGATTTCAGTGATACAGATGAATTACGTACCAAACTTAAAAATATTGACAAAAACTACCATATCCTTATAAACAATACTGGAGGACCTGCTGGAGGACCTATTACCGAAGCAAATACCGAATCATTTGAAAATGCGTTTAAAATGCATTTAATTAACAATCAAATCCTAGCTCAAAGTGTCATTCCAGGAATGATTAAAGAAGGTTATGGAAGAATTGTTAATATCATATCTACTTCAGTTAAAGCGCCAATTCCTGGATTAGGAGTTTCTAATACCATAAGAGCTGCGGTTGCAAATTGGGCGAAAACTTTATCCTTAGAATTGGGTGAACATGGAATTACAGTAAACAATATCCTTCCAGGATTTACAAACACAAACAGACTGAAGTCAATAATTGCAAAAAAATCAGAAAAACAAGGCATATCAGAAAATGAAGTCATTAAAACCATGATGAAATCAATACCTGCAAACCGATTTGGTGAGGCACAAGAAACAGCAAATGCTGTTGCCTTTTTATGTTCGCCTGCTGCTGCTTATATTAATGGAATTAATCTACCAGTTGATGGTGGAAGAACTGCAAGTTTATAAATGGAAAAAATATTAAATTATATAAATGGGGAATTGGTTGAACCGATAAATGGTAATTATTTTGATAATTACAACCCATCTAATGGAAATGCTTATTCCTTAGTTCCCGATAGTGAAAAAGCAGACATAGATCACGCAGTAGCTGCAGCAAAAGAAGCTTATAAAACATGGAGTAAAACTTCAAAGCAAGAGCGTTCGGACCTACTAATGAAATTAGCCGATGCGATTGAAAAACACTCAGAAGAATTGATTATTGCAGAAAGTAAAGATAACGGCAAACCAGAATCCTTAGCTAGAGCAGTAGATATTCCGAGAGCGCCAGCAAATTTTAGATTTTTTGCAACTGCAATTCTACACGAGCATTCTGAGATACATGAAATGGATGGTTCGGCATTAAACTACACCTTACGTCAGCCTATAGGTGTGGCTGCTTGTATTTCCCCATGGAACTTACCACTTTATTTACTCACATGGAAGATTGCACCTGCACTTGCAGCAGGAAACACGGTGGTAGCAAAGCCATCTGAAATCACTCCAATGACGGCATTCTTACTCAGTAAAATATGCATTGAAGCAGGTCTACCAAAAGGTATACTAAATATTGTACATGGCCATGGTGCTAAAGTTGGAGATCCCTTAACAACTCATCCAGACACGCCAATTATTTCCTTTACTGGAGGAACTGTAACAGGAAAACACATTGCAAGCGTTTCCGCTCCGATGTTTAAAAAGATTTCATTAGAGTTAGGAGGAAAAAACCCTAACATCATTTTTGCAGATGCTAATTTTGATAAAGCTGTAAAAATGGCTGTAAAAGCTGCCTTTTCCAATCAGGGTCAAATATGCTTATGCGGATCAAGACTATTTGTTCAAAAAGAAATTTATGCCGATTTTAAACAAGCACTATTAGATAAAGTTTCGCAATTAACAGTTGGAGATCCTAAAAAAGAAAGTAGTAACCTAGGTGCTGTTGTATCGAAAGCGCACATGAATAAAATTCTTGGTAAAATTGAAGAAGGAAAAAAATTAGGAGGTAAAATATTAACCGGAGGAAATAGAGTTATTCTTGAAGGAAATCTTAAAAATGGATATTATATTGAACCTACTGTAATTGAAGGCTTGCCTTTCGATTGCTCAATAAATCAGGAAGAAATATTTGGCCCCGTAGTCAGTTTAATTCCTTTTGAATCAGAAGAAGAAGTAATTGAAATGGCTAACTCAACAAAATATGGTCTATCGGCAAGCATATTCACTGAAAACATTTCAAAAGGTCATAGAGTAGCAGCCAATATTGATGCTGGAGTTGTTTGGATTAACACTTGGCTTTTAAGAGACTTACGAATTCCATTTGGTGGAATGAAACAATCAGGTGTAGGAAGAGAAGGTGGATTCAAATCCTTACATTTTTTTACTGAACCAAAGAATGTATGCGTAAAAATATAATGATGGAAAAAATTAAATTCAATAGTGAAAGAGCACCTCAAGCAGTAGGTCTATACCCTCACGCTCGAAAATGTGGAAACTTATTATTTCTATCAGGTGTTGGACCTAGAGTTGCAGGGTCTAAAGAAATTCCAGGCGTTTCATTAGATGAAAATGGGGAAATAAAAAGCTACGACATAGAAAAACAATGCCATTCTGTGTTTAAAAATATTAAATTCATACTAGAAGATGCAGGTTCATCTTGGGATAACATCATTGATGTTACAGTATTCCTAACAAATATGAAAGATGATTTCAAAATATATAATAAAATATACGCTGAATATTTCAAGGAAAACCTACCTTGTAGAACTACTGTAGAAATAAATTGCCTACCAACCCCAATTGCTATTGAACTTAAAGTTATTGCAACTATTTAAAAAACATTAATTATGGAAATAAAAAGCCCCTTTAACTTACAAAATTGGATCAATAACAATAGGCACCTTTTAAAACCGCCTGTGGGAAATAAAAACCTTTATGTTGAATCTGGAGACTATATTGTAATGATAGTCGCTGGTCCAAATGCGAGAAAGGATTATCATTATAATGAGACAGAAGAATTATTCTATCAAATAGAGGGAGATATTGTTGTTAAAACACAACAAGATGGAAAATTAGTTGAATATGATATTAAAGAAGGAGAAATGT
>NTKG01000057.1 GCA_002457305.1 Bacteroidetes bacterium MED-G21
CTTAATTGTGAAGGTTGTGTTTATCCTTTTTGTTCTGAAACAGAGGGTTGTACTGATATGAATGCTTTTAATTATGATGCTTCTGCAGATGTGGATGATGGCTCTTGTATTGATATTGTTTATGGGTGTATGGATGTTACTGCATTTAATTATAACTCAGAAGCAAATATAGATGACGGCTCATGCGATTCAGTTATTTATGGTTGTACGCAAGAGGATGCATATAATTACAATCAATTGGCGAATACAGATGACAATACATGCGTTCCAGTTGTATTAGGATGTCTTGACTCTTTAGCTACAAATTACAATGAATTTGCGAATACAGATGATGGCTCTTGTTTGTTACCTCTTACTTATAATTTATCACTTCAAGGTATTTTAGATTTTGACTTACCTTCAGCTGGTAATGATGGAAAGGCGATTCATTTAAAAGCCAATTCCGATATCACAGATATAAGTATATATGGAATAGGAGTAGCTAACAATGGAGGTGGTTCAGATGGACAAGAAGAATCCTTCCCAGTGATGTCTGTTTCTGCTGGGGACCATATATTATTTGCCAGAACTCCACTAGCAATGGAAAGCTATTTTAGTGAATGTTTCGATGATTTTGATTATGTCATAGAAGCCGGTTCTGGAATTTCACAAAATGGAGATGATGCAATTGAATTGTATGAGCAGGGCCAAGTTATTGAAACTTTTGGAGACATTAATGTAGATGGTACAGGTGAAGTATGGGAATATACCGATTCGTGGGCTTACAAGGTTGGAAACGAATGGACTTATGGTGGTGTAAATTGTACAGATGATTCTGAGACATCATCTGCTTCGAATTGCCCTTATCCCTTATGCTTCATCGTATCTGTTGATCAACAGGAAATTTATTTTACTCAAGGTTGGAATATTATTTCTACGTACATTAATCCAGAGAATTCTTTAATCGATATTTTGTTTAATCCTATATTAGATGATTTGGTAATTGTGAAAGATTATTTAGGAAATGCATATATACCTCAATTTGATTTTAATGGAATAGGAAATGCCCAAATAGGGAATGGTTATTATGTAAAAACAACTGTATCTACTAGTTTGACTTTTTATGGTGATTATTTAATACCTGAAGAAAATCCAATAACGATTTCATCTGGATGGAATATTGTTGGGTACCTTAGAACAACTTCTTCTCCTTTAGATGAAATCTTCGAATCTTTAGTAGATTTAGATCTTATTGTGATCATTAAAGATTATTTGGGAGCTGCTTATTTACCAGAATTCAATTTTAATGGTATTGGAGACCTCAACCCAGGACAAGGTTATCAAATTAAAACCAATGATGATTGTATATTACAATATTAGAATTTGTCATAAAACTTGAATAATTATAAGTCATTAGGTTTTCTTTTTGTAAGGTTGTAGTTTGATATTATTTATGCCGCCAAGAAACCGGTTTATTGCCATTGGTGCAGGGTGAAAAGGATTTTCTTTTGATGTCAATCCAATGCATAGATAATTCATGTTTAAATCGTCTAAATAGTTTAACAATTCTGTTGCATATTCTCTAAGATAGTCATGACGGTCAATATTATTTCCCCAACATAATAGCACTTCGTAGGTGTTGAAAGACTTATCATTAAGCATGTTTTTTATAAAGTCTACGTTTTCTTTTCCCAGTTTTATATCAGCTTTTAAGGGAAGAAGATGTGGTTTTGGTGTTCGAAGGGCATATAAGTTTGTAAGCCACCAACCATCATAACCATAGTTGTTTGCAACGGTCTTAATATTTCTAGAAGTCGGGTCGAGTTTATGTTCATTTGCCTTACTTGGATTAAGACCAATTGCTAACAATTCTCTTTTTCCACGTTGCCCTAATAAAAATCGTTTGTGTTTGTCATTTTCTGGAATGCAAACAATTTTATCTTTTTTGAACATTTAAGTTTATCTTTTTTAAGATAACTCTCCGAATATATAAATCATATGTTCATATTTAAAGTAATAAAGACGTAATTTATAGTAAATGATGGAAATTTATTTCTATAATTGAATTGTGAATTTATTCAGGAAAATAGTTGTCTTATTTATAATCACACAGAGTTGTTTTTCGCAAGAACTACATAAAATTAGTGGTTACGTACTAGATTTTGAGTCTGGGACAACATTAATAGGTGCAAATTTAGTTGACAACAATTCTGGAAGAGGTGCAATAAGTAATATTGATGGCTACTATAGTTTATATGTAGATGAGGGAACTACATTTGTTGTTTGTTCATTTATAGGTTACTCTATGGATACTCTATTTATTTCAGTAAAAAATGATATTGACTATAATTTTGAACTAAAAATTAATTCGTTAAACATAGGTGAGGTTACAGTTAACGATGAAAGGTTAAACATTGAATCTCTTAGAACAAGCACAATTAGTGTTTCCAAAGAAGAAATTAAAGAAATTCCGCAACTCTTAGGTGAAATGGACATAATTAAAGCCATCCAACTATTGCCTGGTATTCAATCCGGTAATGAGGGTGCAAGTGGTTTTTATGTGAGGGGTGGTGGTCCAGATCAAAATTTAATTTTATTTGATGGAGCCCCAATCTATAATTCATCTCATCTCTTAGGATTTTTTTCAACCTTCAATGAATCTGCTGTTAATTCAGTTCAAATTATAAAGGGTGGGTTTCCTGCTGAATATGGTGGAAGACTCTCATCTATTCTTAATATAACAGGTAGAAATGGGAATATGAAAGAGTGGAAAGTTAATGGGGGAATTGGAGTTATATCAGGCTCTTTATGTGTTGAGGGCCCACTAAAAAAAGATACCACTTCAGTAATCCTTTCTGCTCGAAGAACTTGGATTGACCAGGTAAGTAAACCCATCATAAAATTCGCTCAGAATTCATTTAATTTTGGAGATTTAGATGCAGATGGAAATTATTATTTCTATGATTTAAATTTTAAACTATTTCATAAAATATCTGCTAGTGATCAAATATCATTTAGTTTTTATTCTGGTTCAGATAATTTTTCTGGGTTAGTAACAGAGGAAACAAATGGGGTAGGTTCGGATTATAATTGGGACTATTATGGAAGCTCTAATTATGGTCTTTTATGGGGTAATATAATAAGTTCATTAAGGTGGAGACATCTTTTTAGTGATAGATTATTTTTAAACACTTCAATAATCTATAGCAGATATTCATTTGAAAATAAAATACTATCTACTTCTCAAACAACAGAGGAATATTTTGATCTTACGAGTTCAAATTGGTCAAGTTTATATGATTATTCTTATCAAAGTGGCATAGAAGATGTAGGTGTAAAATTTAATTTTATTTATGATTTTAGTCTAGACCATCAATTTAATTTTGGAGCGTCTTATACTAAACATCATTTTTCACCAAGCTTTATAGATTTGACTACAGACTGGGGAGAATATACAGATACCACTATGACTTTTTCTAACCAAAAGACCCCCGATGAATTGTTTATTTATTTTGAAGATCAGTATTCAATAACAGATCGATTATCTTCTAATCTTGGACTTCACTATTCTGTATATCATGAAAACTCAAGGTTATATCATTCCCTTCAGCCACGAATAAGCTTCAGGTATTTATTAAATGATAATTCTTCTTTAAAGTTTTCCTATGCCACAATGCAGCAAAATATTCATCTGCTTACAAATTCTAGTTATGGTTTGCCAAATGATATATGGGTTCCTGCAACTCGAGATGTTCCTCCACAAAGATCACAACAATTAGTTTGTGGGTACAATGTTTCTTTTAATGAAAATAAATATGAGACAAGCATAGAGTTATATTATAAGAGAATGCAGGATTTAATTACTTATTCCGAAGGCTCAAATATTTTAGGAACTAATTTTGCCTCTTGGGAAGATCGTATTGATCTCGGAGGTTTGGGTGAAGCCCAGGGTATTGAGTTGTTTTTTAAGAAAAATAAAGGCGCATTAACAGGCTGGATAGGTTATACTTTATCAAAAAGCATAAGACAATTTAAAGGTGTAAATTTAGGCAGAGAATATCCTTATAAATTTGATAGGCCTCATGATTTATCAATAGTTTCTTCATATAAGATTAATAAAGCATTTGATATTAGTTTGACGTGGGTTTATGGTTCTGGAAATTCAATTACTCTTCCTAGACAGCAGTATTTGATTGTTAGTCAATATGGAATTCAAGAATATTATGAATATGGCGAAAAAAATAGTTACAGACTGCAACCTTATCATCGACTTGATTTTGGCCTTAATTATAGAAAGTTGAAAGATTGGGGAGAACAAACATGGACTATGTCTATTTATAATGTTTACAACAGAAGAAACCCCTTCTTTATTTATTTTCAGGATTCTGCAAACAACAATATTGAGTTTATTGAGGCAAAACAAGTTAGTTTATTCCCTATTATTCCAACTTTGAGATATGCATTTAAATTTTAAAAAAAAATGAAAAAACTGACTTTTATATTTTTATGTTTCTGTTTTATTTCGTGCGAAGAAAATTTAAATATTGATATTCCTACTGATACATCTAAGCTGTCAATTACTTCTTATCTTAAGGCTGATGATTATTTTAATGGTCAACATTCTTATGTTTATCTTTCTAATTCCATTTCAGCTTTAGAATCTAATGATAATTTTGAGTATACTGATAGTATCCCTGTAATAAACAATGCGACTGTATCAATATATGAGACCAACGCATTACAAGAAAATGTTGCTTCATATCTGTTAGAGTTTGATTATGATTGCTACTGCTACATTAATACCGATATGAGTCCAAAGCAAAACACAACTTATAGATTGGAAGTTGAGGCCGATGGCTATCCTAATGTATACGCCATAGATAAGGTGCCTGCAAAGCCAAAATATGAGATTACGAACTTTGAATTAATTGGTAAGTTAGATAAGAAAAGTTATGATGGTGAGCTTAGTCAATTTAATTTGGTCATTGATGATGATCCAAATACTGAAAACTATTATCAACTTAAAATCTTTATTGTAAATACATCTGGAGCTAAAGAAAGGACTTGTTCATTTTCAGTGAGCGACCCATCTTTTCTTAACTCATTAAATAGTACTGATTCTGAAGGTAGTTATACTGGAAGAAGCGCTTATTTTACTGATGAATTATTTAATGGAACTTCAAAAAGTTTCTTTATTCAGCATTTTAAGCCTAAAGGTATATTTGATCATTTTTATATTGAGTTAAGAGCATTGAGTAGAGATTTATACGAATTTAATGAGACTAGAAGAGAAGAAAGCGCAACTTCAAATAATCCTTTATTTGTCTCTGAACCTATATTTTTGCATTCAAATATTGAAAATGGTTATGGCATATTTGGTGGGAAATCAGCATCAAACAAAGCCTATATTCCCACTTACTTTCCTAATAACGGTTGGATGTCATATTGATTTTTTTCTCTACACTTCCATCATCGTATACATAAAGTAAGATCAAATCACCTAGTATGGTTTCTGGGTTTACAATTTCACCTATTAAATTCATCACATACTTTAGCTTTTTTTCTGGAGCTATTACTGTTTCATTAATGCCTATTGATTCATATCCATTTATCATGGTGTCAAACCAAATCTTTGCAGATATTACTGAAAATGTAGCACAGTCGTTATGGTTAAAATTACCACCATCTATAAGTGTAATTTCTTCTGCATTTGCACCAGATTCAATAAAGGCGTTGTGCGCCATAGTTGCGTTTTCATATGGTACATTGTCATCTGCATTACAATGCATGATTTGCATTGGCGCTTGTGGCGTAAAATCAATTAAATCGTTGTCTACTAGTGCGAGATGAAAAGGATGTTCGGTATTATTTAGATATGCATTGTAATAGTCAGTTCGAATCATGTCGAGAGGTCTAAAATCAGATGGGAGAATTTCATAGTTGTTTTCTGCAATAGCCCATATGGAATCGTTAATCTGTCCCATAGAATAATTTCCATCATAGAGTTCGAATAAAGACTCGAAGCCCGGCATAAAAAGATCTTCAGGGGTGTCGTATAAATTGCCATATACCCTTTGGTATGAAAAAATAACATATGGGAAGTACCCTGGGTTAGGGTAGACCACATCTAGCATTGTTGTTTGTGCTATTGACATGCTATAAGGGCCAGCCATTGGACAGGAGGCAGTTAGCATTATCTCGTTAGTGTAATTTTGTTCTATTTCTTTCACCGCTGCCATGGTTACATGTCCGCCTTGTGAGTAGCCCATTAAAAAAACTTGCTCTCCTATTCCTACGCCTTGACTTTCTGCAAAATCTTTTGAAGCGAGAATAAGATCGATAATTGCGGAAGCTTCTGTTTCGGAATGGCAATAATTGTGATCGCCTTCACCTTCACCAAGGCCTAAATAATCACTCATTAATGTGATGTAGCCATGAGAAGCTGCTATGATACCTAAGCTGTTTTGACTGTCTATTTGTGCAGAGGGAACACCCATATTGGAAACTGCTGTTCCATGTTGCCAGCTCAATATTGGAGATGAAAATCCATTGTTTTCTGGTAAGAAGATGGCTGCTGTTGCTTCTACTAATGAATCTTTTTCGTTGGGTGTTAAGTAAAAAACTTTGTAGCCTTTTACTCCAAAATTAATATCACCAGCATAGTCGGGGATGGCGTTTTCTGAGTATATGTTTTGAATTTCTGAAACATTCCAAGATTGAACCAATTCATAAGTAATGATTTGGCTATAACAAAGGGAGGTAAGCAGCGAAAAGATAAGTGTAGTATAAGTCTGTTTCATAAATGGGCGTTTGAAATAAAGTTTAAATATAGTTAAACAGATTGTATAAACTGGTTTATCATGTTGTCTATCATTATATTGTTTACTAGTGTAAGATTAAAATATATTACCTAGATTTAGCTAAATCTATTTTATGGAAAAAATAAAAGCACCTTGGTATTATCTTACACTTCTTATACTTGCAGGTGAATCTGTTTTTTTTCTCCCGTACGTTCTTTCTCGAATTTTTCGGCCAACAGTTTTGGAGGTCTTTCAGATTAATAATGTTGAATTGGGATTGTGTTTTTCTGTTTATGGAATGGTTGCGATCATATCCTATCTTTTTGGAGGACCAATTGCAGATAAATATTCCCCAAGAAAGTTAATTGCTGTGGCTTTGTGGTTGACCTCTTTGGGTGGTTTGATTTACGCTACTTTTCCCAGTTTTTTTGTTTTGAAAGTTCTTTATGGATACTGGGGGTTTACCACAGTGTTTTTGTTTTGGGCACCAATGATTAAAGCAGCTAGATTATGGGGCGCTTCTACATCCCAGCTTAAAGCATTTGGGTGGTTGGAAGGTGGGCGTGGTATTGTAGGCGCAATTATAGGCACAATTGGTGTTTTTATTTTTGCTTTAATTGTAAATGAAGATTTAGTGTCGGTAGGAATACAGGAGAGTAGGGCTGCCTTTAAATATGTCATTTATTTTACTTCAATTTTAGTTGCATTTGTAGGTGTATTTGTTTGGTTTTTAATGAGGTTTAAAGGTCCTAAGGAAGTTGTATTAGACAAAATAGAGTTAAATCAAATGTTTGAAGTGTTAAAATTGCCATCTGTTTGGCTCTTAATGGTTATTATTATGTGTGCTTATATGGGCTATAAAACAACAGATGTAATTTCTTTATATGCTCGTGATGTTATGAAATACAGTCAGGTTAAGTCTGCCCAAGTAGCTACATTTTTATTGTATGCTCGCCCTGTTATTGCAATTTTTGTCGTATTG
This sequence comes from Bacteroidetes bacterium MED-G21, assembly GCA_002457305.1. Lineage (GTDB taxonomy): Bacteria > Bacteroidota > Bacteroidia > Flavobacteriales > UBA7430 > MED-G21. The sequence continues at coordinate 7,762 of NTKG01000057.1, forward strand.
TTTTTTAGTCGTTTAGAAGCCACCTTATTGTTATTTATAGGTTTTGTAATTTCATTTTTGGGTGCTTTATTGTTTTCTTTAGGTGTTATTTCTAGTTCTATGCCACTCTTATTCATGCTTTCTATTTTAGTTTTAGCCATTGGGGTGTATGCGTTAAGAGCGCTTTATTTTTCAGTTATGGAAAAAGGGCAAATTCCAATTTTGTTAACGGGTACAGCTGTTGGTTTAATCTCTTTGGTCGGTTATGCGCCAGATATTTTTAGTGGTCCAATGATTGGTTATTTATTAGATCACTATCCTGGTATGGAAGGTCATCAGTATGTGTTCTTTGTTTTGGCTTTGTTTTCTTTTTTTGGTGCTCTAGCTTCATGGAGATATCACGTTCTATACAAAGCAAACTGATATTTGTAAAAAAAAGCCACATCATGTGGCTTTTTTAATATGGTAAAAAAATATTATTCGGCGTTTATCTTTTTTATCACTTTACCATTTTCATAAATGTAAAATAAAACCATGCCTTTATGATGTTCTTTGTGTTCTCTTCCTAAAATATCAATCACTTTAATGAGTGAATTGTTTTCTGGGGACAATTCTTCAATTTTCAGATCATCACATTCACCATCTTCATTAACATCATTCATGTTATATGGAAGGCCTCCTTCTGCTATAATTTCGTCATTCTCGTCACTAATTGTCCATGAAGCTTCATCCATATAATCGCCCTCTATAGTGGAAAAAATCCAACAGTCTGCCAGCTCAATACAAAATGTTTCTTTATCTCCATCTTCCAATGTGTATGAAGTCCCATTAATAATTAGTTCTGAACCTTCCCATCCATCATATGCGTCATCTTCTAATGTAAGTAAAAGTTGATTTGAGGTGCATGGGTAGGGGTATTCGCATGATCCATCATCTATATTTGCACTTGTATTATAGTTTAAAGCTGATGGGTCGGTACATCCAAACGTAAATTCTTCAGCATAGGAGCAGTAAAACATGATATTGTAGTTAAATTCTCCTTCATCTTCCACAATTGAAGTAGAAGATGACATAACAAGGTTTTCATTTGTTGCAGATAGTATTGTAAATTCAGTTAAAGGAAATTCCTCTGAAGGTGTTTCTAAAGAAATTGTACTATCAGTTGACCAAGAATATGAAATTGGCATTACTCCTTCTTCTTCGACTAATATTCCGAATAAACTCTCAGTAATAGTAAAACCCGCAATATCAATTTCACCTTGGGCATCAGAAATTTCCATATTTACACCATTTGTTAAAATTTCATCCCATTCTTCTTGAGAAATTGGCAATGGAAATCCAAAATCATCTAAAAAGTCCTCTGCAGAGTAATTTCCAGAACTGATCATAAATTCTATCCATTCAATTTCTTCTTCATCTAGATCAAGTTCCTCAGCAGGAACATTTACATATAGTGAAGCAGAGTCTAAGATCCAATTTCCAATAATGTCAGGCTCATTTTGGGCTTGCGTGCTATTAATCATAAATAGAATAAATAATGCCCCAATAATTTTTTTTGTAAAGTCTTTCATGTAAAGCTGTTTTTAATTTCTTTGAGTTTTTAGTCTATTTAAATAATTATTGTAAATGTAATAAAATGGTTTTTGTAATGAGATGTATTTATTTAAACCTATATTATCTGATGATAGTTAATTATATTTATAACAGTTTCGTTAATTTTGCATTTTAATTTAATATATTGTTATGTTTGGATTCTTTAAGAAAAAATCACCCCTCGAGAAACTTCAATTAGAGTATAAAAAATTGCTTGCTGAGGCACATAAGTTGTCAAAAATTGATCGAAAAAAAAGCGATCAAAAAATGGCTGAGGCCAACGAGATTTTAAATAAGATAGACGATCTGTCCGAAGTTTAATTTATTTAATTATTATATCGAGAAGTTATGGTTAAATTTTTTGCTATTGTTTCATCGTCCATTATACTGGTTTATATTTCACTTAACTTATTTATTATGGCTGAAGAACACGATTACAAAGTTTTAAAAGTAATAGATGATGTTGAAATACGTTCATATGATAAAATGATTTATGCTTCTTATACGCCACAAAATGAGCGTGATCGTAATTCGTCTTTTAAGATGATTGCCAACTATATTTTTGGAGGTAATGCCAATAACGAACAAATACCAATGACCTCACCTGTTGTAATGAAGCCATATGATAATTATCAAATGGCTTTCATTATGCCTGATAATTACACACTTAAATCTTTACCTAAACCAAATAACAGTCAAATTAAGATTTCTCAAATACCATCTTCTATAAAAGCTGTAATTTCATATTCAGGTTATTCAAATTCTAAAATAGAAAATAAAAAAAAGGAAGAACTTATTGCTGTACTGACCGCTCATAATATTTCTCATGAAAATGATTTTGAGGTTTTAGTTTACAATTCTCCATATAAAGTGTTTAATAGAAGGAATGAAGTTGTCGTTTCTGTAAATTTTAATAATAAAGCGAATTATATGTCTCATAAAAATGAAAAACTATACTTAGGTGGTGGCTGTTTTTGGTGTGTTGAAGCCGTATTTCAAGACGTTATCGGCGTTAAAAAAGTGGTTTCTGGATATTCAGGAGGCCTTATTAAAAATCCAACTTATGAACAAGTGTCATCTGGCAGAACCAAACATGCAGAAGTATGTGAGATTACTTATAATCCTGCAGATATTGAGTTAGAACAGTTACTGAAAATATTTTTTGCAAGTCATGATCCTACCACTATCAATAAACAAGGAAATGATGTGGGTGAGCACTACAGGTCTATTGTGTTTTTCTCAGATTTAGATCAAAAAAAGGTTATTGACAAAACCATTAATGACTTGAATGAAGCCGTCTTTGACCATAAAATTGTGACACAGGTTCAGTCATTCAATGAATTTTATATGGCCGAAACTTACCATCAAGATTATTATGAAAACAACAAATATGCACCCTATTGCAGCTATGTTATTTCTCCTAAAGTAGATAAACTCAAAAAAGAGCTCAGTCAGTTTTATAAATAATCTAAATTATTTCAATCTTTTCTCTACTTTTCCATTGTTATATAAATAGAATAGAAGTGTTCCTTGTGTATGTTCTTGTTGTGTTCGACCTAAAACATCAATCATTTTAATTAATTCAGGCCTTGTGCTCTCTAATTCGTCTATTCCAATACCATCATCATAGTCACAGGCATCTCCCACACCGTCATTATCAGTGTCTATTTGATTCGGATTCATATCATCTATACAGTTGTCTGTTTCATCACATACGGTGTCCATATCTGAATCGTTGTTACAGTTTCCATTACAATCAAAATTAGGTTCACTGTATTTACAACTTCCATCATTTAGATTTGCCTGTTCATTGTAGTTGCAGGCTGAGATATCTGTGCAACCTAATATTGCGGTTGGGTTAACTTCCTCTAAAACAACCACTTCTTCAGTGTTTGGAGTAAACGTTTCTGCATCTGTTTCAACATCAATTAAGTAATTGATTTCTGTTTCCGCTTGTTGCACAATCCAGATGATTTCTTGTCCCTGTTGAAAGCCTTCTATCTGTTCTGTATTTGGATCATCTCCAACAAGGGCGATTTCTATGGAATTACTTCCATCATAAACCACATAACCACCACTAATGAGTATGCCATCTAACAGGTAAAATACTCCTACAAGATCTCCACTAGTAATTTGAGTAGATCCAAGAATAATGTTAACAGTATAGACATTGTAGATTGATACTAAGCTAGTTATAGTGCTTACATTTTCAAATGTAACGTCACATTCAAGGACACAAGACCCATCATCATTGGTAGCTTCTTCATTATAGTTCAGTGCATCATTATTAGTACATCCTGATATATCCATATTTTCACATTGAATATCTGGATTTGGTACAGGTCCATATTCCATAACTGGATTTCCTTGTGAATCATATAGTGGAATTCCCCATTCATTGTATACCTGGTAGTAAGTGTTAATTGTGTAATATTCGCAGGAGCCATCATTTAGGGATGCATTTTCTTGATAGTTACACGCATTAGAATTTGTACAACCTAAAACTAGATCATTACACTCATTATTACTGTTTTCTATATATTCTAAGATTTCTTCTCCCGCTTCATTATAAAGGATTCCTGAATCATCATATACATTATTGTAACACTCACATTGAATGTCTGGATTTTGTAAAGGACCATATACCATAACAGGATTTCCTAGTGCATCATATTGTGGAATTCCCCATTCACTATATTCGTAGTAGGTAAATGTCGTCATGTATACACAAGACCCATCATTTACAGTAGCATTTTCTTGATAGTTACAAGCATTAGTATTTGTGCAGCCTAAAATAACATCACTACAGTCATCACTTGAATTTTGAGTGTATTGCATCATGAATTCACCAACTTCATTATAGATGAGTCCATTATCTTGATTAGATACAAATTCATAACAATTTTCGTTACAATTTATTAATG
>NTKG01000058.1 GCA_002457305.1 Bacteroidetes bacterium MED-G21
TCTCAAGCAATTCTGCTAAAACGGATTCTGGAACACCTTGAGTTAATATTGTTTTGTGTAAAAAAAAACCAGCCACAAATTCAGATTGAAAAACTGGAAGTACTAAAGATCTCATTATTGTTTTCATCTCATGAGGAACCCCTGGCATTGAAATAAAACACTTTCCATCTTTATTAAACCACATCCCTGAAGCAGTACCAACTGGATTTAAAAGCACTTTACATTTGCTTGGTAAATCAGCCTGTTGTTCGTTTAATTTGTTCAATTTTTTTATACCTTTTTTCTGGAAAAAAGTCTTTATGTGAGATAATACTTCAGTATTTCTTTGCAAAGTATCGTTAAAAAAAGTAGCCAAAGTTTTTTTTGTGATATCATCATTTGTGGGCCCCAAGCCTCCGGTCATAATAATAATATCAGTTAATTTAGCTGCACGTTTTAAGGTTCTTAAAATCGCAACTTCTGTATCTGGAATTGAATAGATTTTATGGACTTGAAGTCCAATTTCATTTAGTCGCTGTGCAATCCAAGCAGAATTTGTATCGACAATTTGCCCAATTAAAATTTCATCTCCTATTGTAACTATAGAAACTTTCATGACTCTCAAAACTTATTGTAAAAATAATAAATTATTATGGTAAAGAATACACCTCTCTTATCTTTACTTCTGGATGAATACTCATTACAGGCACTGTACTATTATGTATAATAGATTGTGCTGCAGAGCCTATCATATATTGAGTGAAATTATTTTCTTGTTGTGTCATAATCATAATTAAATCAGCCTGATGTAAAATACTAAAATCTAATATAGTCTTTGCCAAAGAACGGCCATTAAAATTAATGAGATCAATAGTTGATTTTACACCTCGACCTAACAAATAATTTTGAACCTGAATCAGACTTGCCCTCAACCTAGGTTCAACTCTAAAATCACCGCTTTCAATAACTGAAACAACTTTCACCGTTGCCCGCCACAGACAAGCTAAAGTAAGTGCATGCTTCACTTTTTGTTTGGTTTCCTTTTCTAAGTCTAATGGTAAAATAATAGTTCTACACCCATTAAAATGTTTTTTACCCTTAACCGTAATTACAGGACATGACGATTTTGAAACAACTTGAATAGCCTTTGATCCAATTATTTTTTCATATAAACTTAATGGCGCACCATTTGTTCCCATTACAATCAAATTAGCACTAACAAGATTAGCAACTTCAACAATTTTATTACAGGCTTTCCCTCTAGTTACCATAGCGTTCGACTTAAGACCTGTTCTTGAAGAAACTTCTGAAACCAGTAAATCTAAACGAGACTGAAGTTCCAACTTATCATTCACATAATCCTCATCATCTTCAATAAATAAATTTTTTAATCCTCCAGAATTTTCAATACAACCTAATAAAACTATTTCTCCTTTAGTTAAAACTGCTAATCTCTCAGCTTGTTCTAAAGCAATCTTTGATTGCTCTGATAACCCAATTGGAACCAAAATGGTATAACATGTTAAATCCATAATCGTATATTTGAATTTAGAAACTATTAAATACAAAAATACAAAAGTATATGGATAAGTTAATATGTTCTGAGCTTATTTTAAATAATGATGGTTCTGTTTATCATTTAAAACTTCACCCAGAAGACATAGCTGACACAATAATTGTAGTAGGGGATCCAAATAGAGTACCACTAATTTCGAAACATTTTGATAATATTAGTGTAACAAAATCAAACAGAGAATTCATCACCCATACTGGCTATATTGGAAAAAAACACATTAGTGTTATGTCCACTGGTATTGGAGTTGACAATATAGACATCGTCTTTAATGAACTAGATATTTTAAGCGCAATCGATTTAAAATCGAGAACCTTAAAAAAAACAAAACGAACTTTTAAAATCATTCGGTTAGGAACAACAGGGGGCTTAAACGATAAAATAAATGTAGACGATATACTATTTTCAAGGTATGCAATAGGAATTGATGGTGTTCCCCACCACTATCAATACGATTTAAATTTATTTGAACAAAAACTAAGTGATGAATTTGCTAAGAAAACAAATTGGTCAAAAAAGCTTGCAGATCCCTATGCCGTTAAATCGTCAAATTTTTTGTGGAATCATATGTATGAAGACCAATTTAATAAAGGCATAACGCTAACTATGAATGGATTTTATGCCCCACAAGGCAGGTCACTAAGAATTCCATTAAGCCAACCCGATATAATAAAAAAATCTGATTCTATTTTATTTAACAACTTAAGGGTCTCTAATATTGAAATGGAAACTGCTGGGCTTTATGCATTTGGAAAAATGTTTAATCATGAAGTTATTAGTTTAAGCACAGTACTTGCAAATAGATCTACAGGTGTATTTAGCTCGAATCCATCAAAATCCATAGAAAAATTGATTAATTTCGCTTTATCAAAAATCGAATCCTTATAACTGGGAATCATTTTTGATCTAATCATTGTCTAAATCATATATTTGATGACCAAGAAACTATTCATCATACTTTTAATAAGCCACTCGCTGCTCTTTGCTCAAACAGCTCCAAACCTTGTTGCAACTGATTTAGATGGTATTTCACACAATTTGTATGACTATCTTGATTCTGGAAAGACTGTATTGTTAGACTTTTTTATTGTAAACTGTACACCCTGTCAAGAAGCTGCGAGTCATATGGACGATTTTTGGAGGACTTATGGTCCTAATGGTACTGATCAATTAGAAATTTTATCTATTGAAGTATATAATAATTCAGATGAAACAGTAAAAGAAACAACAAACAACTGGGGCATTAACAATCCTGTGATTAATTTAGATAATATCCCTGAAGCCTACATTCCATTTATTAATGTGTATCCAAACTATATTATGGTTTGCCCAGATCGATCTATTGAGATCATACATGGATTTGATTTTCCTGCTACAATCCTTTCATGGGAACAATCATCAAACAACTGTAGTTATGGTGATAATTATACTGATATTATTCTATTTCAACCAGAGATAACACATTGCCAAGGTAATGTATATGCAAACATAGACATCGGAAATTCAGGATCGAGCTATATACAAGGCATTGAAATAGATGTTTTCATCGACTCAACACAGTACTCGAGTATTTACTGGAATGAAATTCTACCGCCAGGATTAACAACAAACGACCCCGACGCCCCTACATCATCTATTGAATTTGAAAGTAGTAACATTTTCGGATCAAATATTGAATTTGAAATCAATGTAACTGGTGATGCAAATCCCTCCAACAATAATGTAATTATAGATTTAACGAATGAAACAATAACCAACAACAGAAATATTAACATTGAAATACTTACAGATAATTATCCGCAAGACTTGATATGGAGGTTATCTGACGCTAACAACATAACCGTAGCCGAGGGCGATGGCATAGGCATTCAGCCTAATGATTTAATTTCATTAAACCTCGATCTAGACACATCAATGTGTTATACATTTACCATTATTGACGATCATGGAGATGGTATATGCTGCGATTTTGGAGAAGGGTATTATTTGATTACAGCTGGAGAAGACACTTTAATCTACAATAACATTTTTTTAGATTTTAAAATACATTCTTTTTATGTTGCTGGAGAAATAGAAGAAATTGATATAGAAAATGTCAATGCCCAAAATGTAAAAATAATGCATAGTAGTTTTTTCAACTTAAGTGGCCAACAAATCGCTCAACCGAATAAATACGGTGCTTATATTCGAAAAGATTTTTATGAAAATGGGCTCATCAAGAGCCATAAAATAATTATTCCAAAGTAGAACTAATTTGTTTTACTTTTTCGAGCACCCAATCTAATTGCTCCTTTTGTGAAAGATGACTGTTATTTAGAACAATAGCATCATTTGTTTGAATTAAAGGTGCTGTATCTCGATGCGAATCAATGTAATCTCTTTTAGATAAATTAGCCTTAACCTCTTCAATACTTACCTCACTTCCTTTAGCAATTAATTCATGATGCCTTCTTTGTGCGCGAATATCTTCTGAGGCAGTCATAAACAGTTTGAGTTCTGCATTCGGAAAAACAACCGATCCAATATCTCTACCATCCATTACAACAGCTTTTTTCTTTCCCATTAATTGCTGTTGAGCCACCAACAGCTCTCTTACTTGAGGAATGGCACTTACTTGACTTACACAATTAGAAACTTCCATCCCTCTAATTTCGGATTCTACCTTTTCTCCATTTAAACAAATCTCAGAATTTGAATCCTCAGCTAAAACAAATGAAATATTAATTTCAGGGAGCTTTGTTACGAGCTGATTTACTTTAATAACGGAGTCATTAACATACCCGCACCTTAAAGCATATAATGTTACGGCTCTATACATGGCACCACTATCAATATAGGTGTATCCTAATACGCTTGCTAAAGCTTTTGCTAAAGTACTCTTCCCTGTAGAGGAGTATCCGTCTATTGCTATGATGATTGGATTCATTTTCTTCTAAATTTAGACAAATTAGTCAGTACAGAAAAAGTATGCATTGGTCCAACTGCATGGTAAGCAGCACGGGCATAATTGAAATGAAATTTACTAATCTTCATACTAAAACCCCACGACAAGCCAACATTGTGTTTATATAAATCTAAAGCCATCTCTTGTCGTCTTCTAAAATTGTAACCTACTCTAAGGTTAAAATTTTCACTCAACAAAAACTCCCCTCCTACATGCAAATGCGAAAACAATTTATCACGAGTTGAATAATTGTTTACAATCTCTTCATTTGTTAATGGATCAACAGTAGACTCAGAAGGATCAGTATAAGATAAATCCCATTTCTCGAGATGTGCCCATGATATTGACCACCTAAGTGGTGCATGTTCAAACCGAGAAGAAACACCTAAAATCATTTCAAAGGGCATGGGTTCAGATTCGTGTGCGTAGGTCTTAATCTGAAACCCCGCATTTTTAATTAATAAAGAAGCATAGGTGCGTTCATGTTTAAACTCATAAGTAGCTGAAAAATCACCTAAAAGCCCATATGAATTGTATGCTTCCAAGTTTGAATAAACAGCTTTTAAAACCGTTCCAAATCTAAAAGATGCTCTTTTATAAACTGTTGTAGAAGCATAAAAGGCATACTCTCCGGCACTAAAGGTTCCAATTACATTTCCAAATTCATCAGTTCTTGTAAAATCGCCATAATTTAAATATTTCATCCCAACACTTATATTCTCAAAACGAGAAGAAGGGATTCCATAAATTAAAGATCCAAACTTAATACCTGCATAATAGTTTGTAAAGTTAAGGGCAAGCTGATGGTTCATACCAGCATGATTTAAAGAAGGAATCTGCTGGGCTAAATTCACATCATTATCATACGAATTCACCAAAACATTTCCTAGAGCTGAGATTCTAGCGGAAGTTGTTAAATTTAGAAACTCATAAGTATTATCTCCTCCAACTTGAGCGAACAGCGAACCTAAATTTAAAAAGGAGAATAAAAAAACCTTTAATACTTTCATATTGGCAAAAATACTAATCTATTCCTTAACGAAGTCTTGATACGATTAGTATTTTACAAAAAGCTTTTTAGCTTTGTGAAACAATTAAAAATATAAAATCATGAGATTCATTCTATTTAGTTTAGTCATTAGTTTTTGCACTTCAGCGTTTGCACAAAAAGAAACATTAAGCCTTGAAGATGCCATCATGGGCCGCTGGAGCAAGTTTGCTCCTGAACGAATTAATGGACTTAAATGGGTAAAAAACAGTAATGAATTTTCTTATCTCGAAAAAGACAAACTCATATTAGAAAATCTAGACGGTGCAACAAGAGAAATATTACTTTCAGATTTAAATACGCACTTTAGCGAAGACAGTCTAAGTAAATTTCCTGGCATTGTATGGATGGACCAAGAACGTTTCCGGTTTCAAAAAAACTCGATGATCTACGTCTACAACATCTCGGATGGTCAGATAGAAGAACTCATCAACTATAATGAAGAGGCCCAAAACATGGAGTTCTCTGAACAAGCCCTTGCAATGGCATATACAATAGACAACAATCTCTTCATACAAGATTCCAAAGGCACAACACACCAAATTACATCCGATGATGAGGCTGACATAGTCAATGGTCAAGCCGTGCACCGCTTCGAATTTGGGGTTTCAAAAGGAACCTTCTGGTCTAATAACGGAGAAAACTTGGCTTTCTACCGAAAAGACGAATCCATGGTTACCGATTATCCACTGGTAAATACAGATGCCCGAATTGCAGAGGCTAATATCATTAAATACCCCATGGCCGGCATGAAAAGCCACCATGTTACTTTGGGTATTTACAATTTAGAAAGTCAAAAAACAGTTTTTGTAAAAACAGGCAAACCTAAAGAACAATATCTCACCAACATTGCCTGGGGCCCAGAAGATAAATACATCTACATCGCGATTCTTAACAGAGATCAAAATCACATGAAGCTCAATAAATATGATGTTAAAACAGGTGATTTTGTAAAAACCTTATTCGAAGAGCGACACGAAAATTATGTTCAGCCATTGCATCCGATGATCTTTGTTGAAGGAAATGACAATGAATTCCTATGGAGATCTGAACGTGATGGTTACGACCATTTTTACAGATATACAATAGACGGTAAATTAATGAATCAGGTGACCAAAGGAAAATGGGTGGTTAAAGACTTTATTGCTTTTACCGGTAATTCGATTATTCTTACCGGAACGCATAAAGATGCTTTGGAAACTCAGGTCTTCAGGAGTACGATTAAAGCGCCACGTTCAACCATGATCTCTAAAGCAGAAGGGATGCACCGCGTTCAAGCTAATTACAATGGGCGTTTCTTAATTGATTCATACAACAGCCTTCAAAATCCGGGTACAATTGAACTCGTAGACCATACCGGAAAATCGATGCGCACCTTGCTGCAATCTGAAAACCCATTTAAGAATACAGAAATTGCACAAACAGAATTATACAGCATAAAAGCCGATGATGGAACGCCATTAAATTGCAGAATGATAAAGCCGGCTGGTTTCGTCCCTGATAAAACTTACCCTGCTTTGGTTTATGTTTATAATGGTCCTGGCGTTCAATTGATCTACAACAGCAATCTGGCTGCAGCACCTCTTTGGATGCACTACTTAGCTAATGCACATAATTATATTGTGTTTACAGTTGATGGCAGAGGCTCAGAAAACAGGGGTCGTGACTTTGAGCAGACGATATTCAGAAATTTAGGTGAAGTTGAAATGCGTGACCAAATAAGAGGAGTGGAACACTTAAAATCTCTTGACTTTATAGATACAGACAGACTTGCTGTTCACGGTTGGAGCTACGGAGGATTTATGACCACCAACTTAATGTGCTCCTACCCGGATGTATTTACCTGTGGTATTGCAGGAGGTCCGGTAATCGATTGGAAATTTTATGAAGTGATGTATACAGAACGCTTTATGGATACACCAAAAACCAACCCTGAAGGTTATGAAAACACAAGTCTGCTAAATAAAGCAAAAAACTTAAAAGGTGAGCTGCTCATGATCCATGGTGCTCAGGACGATGTGGTTGTTTGGCAACACTCTATGGACTTTGTGCGAAAATGTGTGGAAGAAGGTGTTCAATTGGATTACTTCCCATACCCCAGTCATCCTCATAATGTACGCGGAAAAGATCGCATTCACCTGATGAGAAAAGTTATTGATTACATTATTGACCATAACCAATAAACAGCTTGAGAATTATACTCACTAATTAAATCAAGACTTATAAATAGATTCTCCCATCAAAATAACTCCCAACACATCAGGATATTTTGGAAGATTATTCCCAATTAAGCCTAATAAGTCGGAGTCGTATTGCTTATTAATCATCATATCAATAAATGCTTCCACATCGGCATCTTTTGTAAATGTTCCCATAAAAGCATTCCATGTTTGATCTGAAATCACAAGTTTGCTCACAACTGTTAAATAAACACAGCCAAAACAACGGGTTTGAAAATAATACTCTCTGCTTAATTTTCCATCTATTAAGTCCTCCAGTATATGCGAATTTCGAACACCTAAATGATCGTCTTTTATAGAAAAATCTATTCCAAATGGTAAAAACTGATGGGTACTTTGTCTGAGTGCATGTGTTGTTGTCATAATCTGTTGTTTTTATTTCTACACTACAAATAAAAAATAACGGCGTGACAACTTGTGACACAGCTCCTAAAACAAGTGACCTAAATTACAGAGATTGCTTAAATATTTCGAATTCATTTTTTAATTCCTGAGGGGAATCAATAATAACTTCATCTGGAAATGTCAATAAAAACCGCAAGAGGTATTCAGAAAAATAGATCTTACCAGCAAAAACATAATCATCTGTCTTTCCTTTAATCAATGGTTTGGTTTGTGGATAAAACTGAATCAATTGCGAATATGCTTTACGTTTTAAACTTAATCTGACATCAAAAAGATTTTCTCCTTTAAAGCCAAAGGCATCTATGGGTTGTACTTCAATTTCTGAAGCGAACTTTTGTTGCTTTTGCAACAGCTCTACCTGTCCGATTCTGTTGATGTTAAAAATACGGGCTTCATTGGGTGCTTTTTGAACATCTACACCAATGACTCCAGTATAGTTTGTTGTAAAAGTGATTGGTTCAAACAAACGGGTCGCATCAGTATTTGAATTTAAAGAGGAGTAATTGATGAGTTTTACCTGAACATGATCCTCAACAGCTTTAGATAGTTTTTCAATTTTTAAGCCATTACTGGCATTTAATATGTTCTCACCAATCTGAGCTTGCTCACTCATCATGTGAAGTTTTTTTAAGATGTGTTCAAACAAATTATGGGATGAAGACATGCTCTTTATAGATTGCTTAATCAATAAAGACTCTTCAGCATTAAAGGTAAATTGGTACTCTTCTCCTTCTTCTGTAGGTATAAAGTAGCAGCCCTCAAAATCTACATCAATTACAAAACCGAGTTCTTCCAATAATATAAAATAGCGGTAAACAGTACGTTTGGAAATTTCAAGAATATCAGCAAGTTGTTCAGGGCGTCTTCTCCTCACGCCTTTCAAAAAGCTTATCAACTTAAATATTCGCAAAATTTTTCGCTGTTCCGCCATAGATAAAAAGAAAAATATAGTTTGTAGATTTACGCCTAAATTAATCAAAATCTATTCGAATGAAAAGGTGTTTTTCAATACTTATTTGCTTTGGTCTCTCATTTGTAAGTTACAGTCAATCTTATTGGCAACAAGAAGCGCATTACCAAATGGATATAGACTTTAACACAAAGAATCATCAATTTGATGGTCTGCAAGAGTTAACATTTATTAACCACTCGCCCGACACACTAAATAAAGTATTTTACCATTTGTATTTTAATGCCTTCCAACCCGGAAGCATGATGGATGTTCGCTCTAGAACAATTGTTGATCCTGATAGACGTGTAGGAGACCGAATATCTAAATTAAGTCAGAGTGAGATGGGGATCCAACAAGTGTTAAGTTTGAAACAAAATAAGTTGGAACTGGATTTTAATATTGAGGGTACTATTTTAAATGTGAATCTGAATGAACCCATCTTTCCGGGAGACACTGTACAATTTGATATGGAATTCAAAACTCAAGTTCCTTTACAAATAAGACGTTCTGGACGTATGAATAAAGAAGGTATTGACTATTCCATGTCTCAATGGTACCCAAAACTATGCGAGTATGATAAAGATGGTTGGCACGCTAATCCTTATGTGGGCAGAGAGTTTTATGGTATTTGGGGTTCTTTTGATGTGCGTATTCATATGGATGCCAACTATACCATTGCAGCAACTGGAATTTTACAAAACCCAGATGAAATAGGACATGGATATGCTGATATAGACCTGCAAAACCCACCCGAAAAACTCACTTGGAAGTTTAAAGCAGAAAATGTGCATGATTTTGTTTGGGCAGCAGATCCGGATTACACACACGAGATTGTCATCAACGAAAATGGTCCAAACTTTCACCTGTTCTACCAAAAAGGGGAAAAGACAAAACACTGGGAAGACTTGGGCGAATACATGATCAAAACTTTTAAGTATGCCGATGAGCACTTTGGAAAATACCCTTACCCACACTACTCAATCATTCAAGGAGGAGATGGTGGAATGGAATACCCTATGGCAACATTAATTACTGGGCACAGAAGTTTGAAGAGCCTGGTTGGTGTTTCTGTTCACGAGGCCATGCACAGTTGGTATCAGGGTTTATTAGCATCTAACGAGGCTTTGTTTGCTTGGATGGATGAAGGCTTTACATGTTACGCTTCAAACAGAATTGAAAAAGAATTGTTCCCTGAAGATTTTTCTGACCCACATGCCGGTTCATTCAAAGGATATAAAAGAATTGCCACAAGTGATTATGAAGAACCACTTTGCACACATGCCGATCATTTTGATACAAACTGGGCTTATGGAACGGCATCTTATTCAAAAGGAGTGGTGATATTAGATCAATTAAGCCATATTGTTGGACAAAAAGTGATCGACAAATCTCTAAAACGTTATTTTGATGAATGGGCTTACAAACATCCAAATGCAAGCGACTTTAAACGCATCGTAGAAAAAGAAAGCGGCATAGAGTTGGACTGGTATTTTGAATATTTCGTAAACACTACAAAAACCATAGACTACAGCATATATGAAATAATAGGCGATGAAAAAGGAACTCAAATTCTACTGAAAAAAGGAGAAATGCCTATGCCTGTAGAGTTTAATATTGTGCTACAAAATGGAACTGTTTCAAAATACTACATTCCAACTGTTCTTATGAGAGGAGAAAAAGAAGTTGAGCTTAACACTAAAATTTTATCAGATTGGGCATGGACCAACCCATACTATTCAATAAGATTAGATCAGGCACCATCTGAAATAAAAAAAATACAACTTCACACCACAGGACATATTGCCGATATTGAACCTCTAAATGACAGAGTTAAAATGCCCGATAATTGGGACTGGAATAAGTATAAATTAAGACTTAATTTATTAGAAAAGAAAAAGAAGGGAACAATTAAAAAGTTTGTTAAAATTAAAAAATAGACCTTTAATTTGAACTCATAAAAAAAGGCAGTGTCTAACGACACCGCCTTTATCTAAGTCTAATTCTTATACTATTTCAATATAAATCTCTTAGTTGAAATTTCACCAATATTTGTTGTTTGAACTTCAATATATAAACCTTTAGATGGATTAGATACTTTTCTACCCATTACATCATAATATTGGGTATTGTATACTTTTAAATCCTGATGAACTTCATCAATAGAAACCATTTGATTTAGGGTAAATATATCACCAAAATTGTTATCAATGGCTGAAACAACCCCTTCTTCAAACAATTCTACATTTGAAGCCATAGGCTTAAATAAGCCCCACAAAACTTCGAGATCATCCATGTTTTCAACAATAATGTTGTACAATTCATCAATATCAAAAGGTCCGAAAACCATATAACCATCTACTAATGAAGGTAAGAACTCAAATCCAGATTCATCAAAAACAGAGACAATAAGATCATTGACTTCAAGAACCAAAACCAATTGATTTTCAGTTACTGAAATTGAAGAAATAGCATCGAAAAGAGCGCTCATATTTTCACCTTCACCCCAAGACCATTCTTCTTCCTCTTCCTCTTCTTCATCTCCTTCTTCAAAATCAAAGTCTTCATAGATTTCCTCTAAATACGAGCAAGTATCTTCACTGCCATTCATGCAACTGTAAATCATTTCTAATATGCCGCACGATTCTCCTAAATCATTTTGAGAGGCACAATCATTTTCTAACTGCTCAATAAGCGCATCGATATCATCGCCCCATTCTTCCTCTTCTTCCTCTTCCTCTTCTCCTTCTTCAAAATCAAAGTCTTCATAGAATTCCTCTAAATACGAGCAAGTATCTTCACTGCCATTCATACAACTGTAAATCATTTCTAACATGCCACATGACCAACCAAAATCAACTTGAGAGGCACAATCATTTTCTAACTGTTCAATAAGCGCATCGATATCATCACCCCATTCTTCCTCTTCTTCCTCTTCCTCTTCTCCTTCTTCAAAATCAAAGTCTTCATAG
>NTKG01000059.1 GCA_002457305.1 Bacteroidetes bacterium MED-G21
TGATAAATTGCTTGAATTTAAGGCATGATAATTATTAAAGACCAGCAAAAATAAGGTCAATACTTTCAGGGTTTGTTATATTTGCGCCTTTTAACTATTAATCCTTTTACCTATTTAATGCTTACCGCTTAGCGGTCAAATTTGAGATAAATTAAAGTCGCTCATTTTAGAGTGGCTTTTTCATTCCCTAAATTTCTTTAAATCTTCCCAAAAGCGGTTCGAACGAGAACCAATAAGGGGAGCCTTATAGGTCAAGTTATTTTTAGAAATAACTTGACCTTTTTAGTTTTGTATATTTGAGCCAAATTATTAATTAAGGTAATATGAAAATCAAATTCTTTTTATTAGCTACACTTTTTCCTTTTATATTTTTTGGACAACAACTTGAATATTCTCAATTAGAAAAATTTCCTAACTTTAATTTAGGCTTTACCAGCGGATTGCCTTTACCTATTCAATTTAATAGAACAAATGTCTTTGGTCCCACAGTTAATTTAGAATGTCAAGTTAAAGGGTATGCTGTTACAAATTATAATTGCGCTGTTTACACGTCAATTGGTCCCGGAGTTATAACCCCTGTTATTGACACATTAGAACAAACAGTGTTCTATCCGAACTACTGGATGTCTTCCTCTAATATGATGTATGGCTTTGCCCTATGTGGTGCCGATTTTAATTTTTCGGATAATGGCAACATAGAAAGTTATTTGTTTTATGGCATGTGTCCTGAAACCTCTTCAGAGTTTTCTTATGATGAAAATAATTTAATTGAATCTTTTCAGTCGACTGAAGGTACAGGAGTTTCTTATCAACAACACAATTTTGATTTTGCATGGTCAGATAATAATCAGAGGTGTGAAGTCATTAAAAATAATACAGTTATTTCATCCTTTCAATCTGATTCTTTAGGGAATTCAACTTTTCAATTTGATTCTTTGGGGAAATTAATTAATTACTATAACATAAGTGATTATTCAACCTTTAATTCTGGTGGCCCTGGCCAATTAAATAATGGATATGTTAGAGTTGATACTATAAATTTTCAATATGATGTTAATGGCAAAATATCAAATGCTCACATGAAACAATACTATAATTACTTGTCAGGAAGTTCTAACCCCGATTCGCTAATCATTTACAATTCGAATGTTATAGATATGAATCTTGATTATCATTGGGTTGAAGAATTCAAAGTAGAACTGACATTTGATGTAATAGGTGACAATGATCAAAATCCAAATTTATTTGACACATTTGATGGTTCAAATTGTTTAAATGAACAATTGGTTTCAAAGATTATATATGATGTCGACTCAAGTCAATATATAACAAGTGCAATGCACTTAGATTCAAATTTTACAACTTTTAATAGTTATGTCTATCATTTTTGTGATGAAGATACGGTACTTTATGGATGTCAAGATATAACTGCTTGTAACTATGATTCTGTTGCTAATTATACTGGGTCGGTTCTTGGCCTTTCTCCAAGTTCTCAAGGCCCATGTATTTATACTCAAGATTATGTTGATTGTGATGGAAATTGTTATTTCGATTCTGATGAAGATGGTGTTTGTGACGAATTAGAGTCATCTGGCTGTCAAGATGAAACAGCTTGTAATTATCATAATTTAGCAGGTACTGAAGATGATGGATCTTGTATTTATCCGGAAATATACTATGATTGCAGCGGAGTATGTATAAATGATGCTGATAATGATTTAGTTTGTGATGAATTAGAAGTTCCTGGTTGCATTGATGAGAGTGCTTGTAACTATAATTCAGAAGCAACAGACGAGGGTGATTGTAATTATCCAGAGATGTATTATGATTGTCAAGGTAATTGTATTAACGACATTGACAATGACGAAGAATGTGATGAGGTAGATTATGATGATGGAATAGGTATAGATGAAATATCTGAGGATACTCCAACCTTAATCAAAATGATTGATGTACTGGGAAGAGAGCAAAAAGAACATAAAATAGGAACTCTTTTATTCTATATCTATGATAATGGTAAAGTAGAAAAGAATATTATCCACTAAATTTCTTCAAATCCTTCCAAAATCAGTTCGAACGATAACCAACAAGGGGAGCCTTATAGGTCAAGTTTTCTCTTTTTTTAATTAAAATTATACTTGGTCTTTACCTTATCAGAAATAGGTATTGAATCTCCTTGTTCATCAATTCTAACGAATGTAATGAAAGTAGATAAAATTATTGATTGTCTTCCGTCATATACATTATGACTCCTTGCTTCCAATTTCAACTTAATTGATGTTCTTCCTATATCTTTTATTGCTCCATATATTTTTATCATTTGTCCTTCTTTAGCCGGACGCTTGAACTCGCACTTATCAATTAACACAGTAACCATTCTCGGAGTATCACAACATTGTGCTGCATAAGCTGCAGCAGATGCATCTAACCAAGCAAGCAACTTGCCACCAAACAGATTTCCGTGAAAACCTAGATCACTTTTCTTTACTGGATGTGTATTTAATAATTCCATATTTAGATTGGTAAGTTAGGATTCATTATACTGATATAGTAAATGTCAGCTCCAATTCACTAAATGCTGAATTCCCAAGTTTAAAATCGTCTAAAATTAATTATTCAAAAAAAATGCTGCAAAATTCAATAATTTTTGCTGTAAAAAAAGTTGTTTTTTACTCATAACACAAATAATTTAGTTCTGTAAATTTCGTAATTATTGTTATTAGAAGTGAAAAAAATTAACAAATAGCTTTTTATTAATGAATTTAATGACAATTAACTCATAATTATGTGAATTACGTTTTTCAAATAAAAATAATAGCTAATTAAATACGAAATTGATCAAATTAATGCGTATCAATTATCTACAGAATATAATATTTACTGTGCTTACAACCTTGATTTCGGCAATTAGAGAGAACCCTATAATTATTATAAAGTTAGGGCTTGAAAAATTCTGGCACTTTAATTCTTATTCCCTAAACTTCTTTAAATCTTTCCAAAAGCGGTTCGAACGAGAACCTACAAGGGGAGCCTTATAGGTCAAGTTATTTTTAAAAATAGTTTGACCTTTTTAATTTTGTATATTTGAAACAAGAATCCCTTCCACTATGAAAAAGAGACTTTTCATACTCCTATTTCTTCCTATTGCTTTGTTTGGGCAAGAAATAACCTATGAAGAAATATATGTACCACAATTTCTTCCTGAAGGATGGAGTTTAATCGGCTTTAATTGTATTGATTCTTCAAATGTTATTGAAGCATTTAATCCAATTCTCGACAAGGTTGAAATAATTAAAGATTATATTGGAAATGCTTATCTGCCTGATTGGGGATTTAATGGTATAGGTAATTTAATTTATCCAAGAGGATATCAAGTCAAACTTTCTGAAGAAATATTGAACTTTTCCTTTTGTTCAACTATTATTAAAACTATTAATCAAGAAGTACAAACTCTTCCTGAAGGGCAAAGTTATTTTACAGTTACTCAAAACATAGATAATCAGTTAGTTGATAGATCAGTTTTCATAAAAGCACCAGAAAATATTAATACAGAAAATAGTCTTCCTGTTGTATTTATGTTTCATGGAGCAGGAGGTAATGGAGAGTCATATTACAATAATCCATTCCTAAATGAGCTGATTGCAGATCAACAGTTTGTAGGTGTATATCCTAATGGTCATATGGAAAATGGAATTAATGGATATTGGAATTTAGGCTCTGAGCCAACAAACGCAAATGATGTTGAATTTATTGAAGCTATTATTGATTCTCTAAACAATTACTCTAGTATTGACTCAGAGAAAGTCTATGCTATTGGAATGTCTAATGGTGGAGGTATTGTAAACCTTCTAGGTAAAACAACAGATATTTTTAAAGGTATAGCCCCTCTTTTTAGTCAGCAATTAGAATTCGTAGCAGCACTTGAACCAATTTCCTCATTGTCTGTTTTTCAAGTGAATGGTATAAATGATGGATTGATTCCAATAAATGGCGGAATCACATCTGTTGGTGTATTTTTATCTGCTGAAAATAGTGCTTTAAATTGGGCAGATAGTTTTAACTGCGATAATATACCCATAGAAGAAGAATTACTTTGGGCAAATACTACAATAAGTTCTAAAAATTATAATAATTGTATTGACAATAATCAAGTTCAATCATATTATGCTCATGACACTCAACATGGGTTCAATAGTTTTGCAACTAATGAAATCGCAATTCTTGAAATATGGCAATTTTTTCAATCTCATTAAATAGTTTCAGACATCATTTTTGCTTCTCTAACTTTTTCAAATCATCCCAAAAGCGGTTCGAACGAGAACCTACAAGGGGAGCCTTATAGGTCAAGTTACTTTAAAATAACTTGATCTTTTTATTTAAAATAATACTGATGATATTTTTATGCTAAAAAATGTTAAATAATTGAAGTTTGGAGTTCAAGATTGTAATTTTGAATAAAAAAACATGAGATTATTTATATTAATCATTTGTCTTGCAAAAATTAATATTTCTACTGCACAATTACCTGACTTTGTCATGGCAACTCAAAATAGTTTAGAGTCAGTAGTTCACATTAACTCAAAAGAAATAGAAGATCAGTATTATAAATATTATGACCCATTTTTAGGGAATATCTATTTAAATAAACCTAGTGAAACACAATCTTCAGGATCTGGAGTAATTATTTCTGAAGATGGTTTTATTGTTACTAATTATCATGTTGTTGAATCCGCAACTGAAATTGAAGTAACGCTAAACAATAAAGATTCTTATAGCGCTAAATTTATTGCCGCAGACCCTAACACAGATATTGCATTGTTAA
This sequence comes from Bacteroidetes bacterium MED-G21, assembly GCA_002457305.1. Lineage (GTDB taxonomy): Bacteria > Bacteroidota > Bacteroidia > Flavobacteriales > UBA7430 > MED-G21. The sequence continues at coordinate 4,823 of NTKG01000059.1, forward strand.
AAATTAATACTTTAGATTTAAGCCCTATAAAGTTTTATAACTCTGACTTAACTAAAGTTGGTGAGTGGGTATTAGCAGTAGGTAATCCTTATAATTTAACGTCAACTGTTACAGCAGGCATAGTTAGCGCAAAGGGACGAAATATAAATATTTTACATAATCCAAATGCAATAGAATCTTTTATTCAAACTGATGCTGTTATAAACCCGGGTAATTCTGGAGGAGCTCTAGTAAATCTAAATGGCGAATTAGTTGGATTAAATACAGCCATAAAGTCCCATACGGGCAGTTATACTGGTTATGGATTTTCAATACCAAGTAATTTAGTAGAAAGTGTTGTTAAGGATTTAAAGCAATTTGGATATGTCAAAAGAGCATTTTTAGGTATTCAAGTACAAAATATCACAAATTTTATTTCACAAACATATGGCTTGGATAGCAATCGAGGAGTCTTAATAACAAAAGTTGTTGATGGCGGTGCTGCATTAAAATCTGGGATTAAAGAATTAGATGTTGTTTTATCAATTGATAACATAGAAGTTAATTCAGTTAATGCTCTACAAGAAAAAATTTGTCAGTACGACTCTGGTAATAAAATTAATTGTCTAATAAAACGTAATAAGAAAGAAATGCAAATTGAAGTTATCTTAAGGTAACTCTTTACTCCCTAAACTTCTTCAAATCTTTCCAAATGCGGTTAGAACGAGAACCAACAAATGTAGTCTTATAGGTCAAGTTATTTTTAATATAACTACACCTTTTTTACTTATATTTAATCCAATTATCTTAACATGAAAAAATTCAGACTAATATTTTTTTATTTACCCTTTGTTGGTTTTGCTCAGCAAACATTAAATCAGAGTATATTTCATGATAATTTAGAGAGAGATTACATTATTCACATTCCTAGTTCTTATAACAACAAATTGCCTGTCCCACTAGTTTTATGTTTTCATGGTCATGGCGGGAGCCCATCTAAAATGTTATATACTAACTTTAATTATGTCTCAGATACTGCAAATTTTATTGTTGTATATCCACAGGCAACTTTATTTAAAGGTGAAAGTCATTGGAATGTCGGAAGACGGAACTTAGGAAGTAATGTTGATGATGTTGGTTTTATAAGTAGTTTATTAGATTCACTGTCGGAAAGCTACAACATTGATCAATCAAGAATTTATAGCACTGGGATGTCTAATGGAGGTTACATGAGTTTTTTACTTGCTTGTCAGTTGAGTGAAAGAATAGCTGCTGTCGCATCAGTAACGGGCTCAATGACTCCACAGACATACAATTTGTGTGATCCTAAGCGACCAATACCTGTTCTACAAATACATGGGACTAATGATCGAATCGTTCCATATAACGGTAATTCAAAATGGACTTTATCAATTAATAATGTTCTTGAATATTGGATAAATCATAATAATTGTGACCCATCTCCATCTGTAATGTCTTTTCCAGATATTAGTATTTCTGATAAAATTAATGTTCAGAGATTAACTTGGTTTAATGGAGATAATTCAGTGGTTACTGATCATATAATTGTACATGGAGGTCGTCATGTCTGGTTTGGAGCATGGGGAAATATGGAGATTCATTCTTCTGCTGAAATATGGAAGTTCTTTTCTAAATATGATATTCATGGGGAAATAGAAAGGAAAATTACCGACTAAACTTTTTAAATCTTTCCATAAGCGGTTCGAACGAAAACCTATAAGGGGACCTCAAGAGTCAATTTTTCGAGCTTTATAGAGGATATTGAATTATTTATTTGAATGATTTAAATTAACCTTTATGAAATCATACGAAAAAGTCGTTGTTTTTTTCGTAGTAATATTGTATTTGCAGTTATCTGCATCTTCTTTTTCTTAATCTCTTTGGGTGGATAATCCAAATACGAATGTGCACTTTAGTGACCATCATATAAAATGTGTTTTAAATTTTATTACTAAATTTAACTAATTAAACACTATTTTTTATTAATATTTTTAAATATAGCTTAGGTCAAATGAAAAAAAACATTTTTTGCATCATTGTTTGTAATCTTTATTTTATCTGTAACTCGTTTTGCCAAACGAATATTCGAAATGATAAAAAGGCATTAAAATTTATTTATACCTCTCCCGAAAATGGTTCTATGTATCATAATGAAAAAAGGTGTATCATTCTTAGAAATTCATACGAATTAAATATTCATAATCTCAAGTCATATTATGAATTTTCAATTACAGGAGATTTATCAGGTAATCATACTTTTGACCTTTCTTTAGCAAAAGACTTAAAAACAATTATAATTCAATCCCATAATGATTTTCATTTAAGTGAGCTCGTTACTTTATCAGTCTTCAAAAAAAATCATAAAAAATGCCTCTATAAACTATCATTTAAGATTAAAAACACCAATCTAGTTCCTGAAATTATTGACGACGATTATGATCATAAAATGTCGTCAGTTCCAGATTATGAAATCGTTGTTAACAACAATCCTTCTCCTTTTAATTTATTTTTTCAGGTTAACGGACCGCCTCAAAAACCTGTTAATATTCTAAATTCAGATGGAGATTTATTATTCTCAGAGTTCTGGCCTCAAAAAGGATTTGACTGGAAGGTGAATCACAACAATCACCTAACTTATTTTCATAGAAATTTATCAGCATGGTTAGTAAGAGACAGTCTTTTTCAAGTTGTTGATTCTGTTTTTTGTTTAAATGGTTATAATGCTGATAATCATGACTTTATTGCATTAGAAAATGGGCACTATTTATTGTTTGCTTATGATGATCAAGTACTTAATTTATCTGACTCCATTCCCGGAGGATCCTCAAATGCAGTCGTAGAAGGACTAATTATTCAAGAGTTAGACCAAGATCACAATCTTTTGCTTGAATGGCGAAGTTGGGACCATTTTAGTATTACTGACAATGTTTATTTAAATTTAACTTCAAATGATATCAATCTCATTCACTGTAATGCAATTGATTTGGATATTGACAACCACATATTAATTTCATCACGTCACTTAGATGAAATTACAAAAATAAATAGAAATACAGGAGATGTAATATGGAGATGGGGTGGTTCTCAAAATCAATTTGAATTTATTAATGATTATCCATTTACTTATCAACACTCTATAAGAGCATTAGGAGATAATAAGTATCTATTATATGACAATGGTAATCATAGTAATTTATACAATGATGGTTCAAATATCTCAAGAGCATTAATTTATCAACTTGACACAATCAATTTCATCGCGAATCAAATATGGGAATTTAGTCATCCGGATGAATTTTATGCACCCAGCACTGGTTGTGTCCAAATGTTACCAAATAATAATGTACTAATTAGTTGGGGGAATCTATCAAGTTCAAATCTAGGGGCAATAATTACTGAAGTAGACACAGCAAATAATAACGAAATAGTTTTTGAGCTTAGATGTAGCTTTGGGCAAAATGTATATCGTGCTCAAAAATATGATTGGTTTTTTGACGACAGTATTGTCGGATGTACTGAGGATTCAGCAATTAATTACAGTAGTAATTTTATTATACCAGACAATTCATGTCTATATAATGAACTCTCATGTGTGGAAAAAGATATTCCAATTTTTATGCCTCAAGGGTGGAGTATTGTTGGTTATACCTGCGATAACCCAATAGATTTAAGTATTGCATTTGAAGATATTTTAGAATCTATTATTATAGTTAAAAATTATTTGGGAGCCGCCTATCTTCCCGAATTTAATTTTAATGGAATTGGAAATTTAAACTTTTCAAATGGCTATCAGATAAAGCTAACTAATTCAATTGAAGACTTTCAATTTTGTTCAATCATTTCTACCGACTATGATTCTTCTGACGAAACACAAAATTGTTCGATTGTAGATTATGAGCTAGAAATACCTTTAGGGTGGAGTCTATTAGGATATTATTGTGAAGAATCTCAAGATATTGATAATGTATTTTCGGAAATTAATGATGTAGTAATTATCGTAAAAGATTACCTTGGGAATGCATATATTCCAGAGTGGAACTATAATGGCATAGGTTCTTTTGAGTACTCTGAGGGATATCAAATTAAGATGGAACAGAATATATCAGGATTAAATATATGTCCTGTATTTAGTATTTCTGAATAATGTTTTTTAAACAACATTTAAACTCAAATCTAATTATTAGACGCATACTCTAACGTTTTTCATTCTCTAAACTTTTTCAAATCTTTCAAAAAGCAGTTCGAACGAGAACCAACAAGGGGAGCCATACAGGTCAGGTTATCTTTAAATTTAAAAAAACAGTAAAGCGGAAATCCCTTCTTCAAAGAAACGATTTCCGCTTTTCACTCTCTTTCAGTAAACTGATTGAAAACGGACAAGCTACTGTTATTGTGGCTTTGCTTAGATTCCCATTCCAAGGAATGGTTGCTGTGCTCTAACAATCGACTAAGCCTCAAGATCTTTCGCTTTCGCGCGTTCCTTTGAGGATAATCAAAAGACTTGCTACTCTTGGCGCCCCTAAGGGCCTCCCTTTTTGCTTGTCTTTTCTTAGACTTCTCTGTAGCTAGGCTTTTGAGAACTCTTTAGAACTTTGCTTCTACCTTTATTATTTTCATTCTAAAGGATTTTGTTTTTCGTACGTTTTGGACTTTCGCCTTTCAAGTTTCATCAGCTGGGCTGCTAAAACTCTTTCAGTATTTCAAACAAACGAACCAAGGTTCGGATTGCCTCGTCTTACAACGAGCCTTTTATCTCTCACTTGACAAGTCAAATATAGAATAAACTAATGACCCACAACAAATTTTATTATATTTAGTTATTAAGATAAACTCAACACCACTTACTAACAATTGTTGATAAATGAAAGCTTATGGTGGGTTGAATTATGAGTAAATTTGCTTTCATTTTTAATGTGTTTAAAATGTCAAAATTAGCTTCCGAAAAAATATTTGTCTTAGATACCTCTGTGATTCTTCATGACAATGATGTCATAAATAGTTTTGATGAGCACTCTGTTGCCATACCGATAACTGTTTTTGAGGAGCTTGATACATTTAAAAGAGGGAACAGCGTTAAGAATTTTGAGGCTAGACAGTTTATTCGAAAAATTGACCTATTATCTCAAAACAATTCTCTTAAAAATTGGGTCAGTCTTGGCCAAAACAAGGGTAATTTTAAAATTATATTTGATCGAGATGAAGATTTTGACAATTTGTTGGATAAAGATATAGCTGATCACAGAATTTTAAGCACCGCCTTACTGCTCCAAAAACAGGAGATTAACTGCAAAGTTATTCTTGTAAGTAAAGACATCAATCTTCGAATAAAGGCAAAGGCTATGAACTTAAATGCTGAAGATTATGAAACGGGAAAAGTTAAAAATATAGATGAACTTTACACAGGGAGATCAATTGTAGAAAATTTAACTTCTGATATTATTCAAAAAATAAAAGCCGATGGCGTATTGTCTGATTTAAGTTTGATTGAAAACAACAAGTTGAGCAATCAATTTTACATATTTAAAAATGGCAAACAATCTATTTTAGCCTTTTACAGTGGGATAAAAAATCAGCTTGAACGTGTTAAAGAAAAAAAGGCTTATGGTATCAAACCGATGAATGCTGGGCAAACTTTTGTACAACACGCCATACTTAATGAGGACATCAAACTAGTTACTGTTCAAGGTGTTTCCGGAACTGGGAAAACACTATTAGCTCTTGCGTATTCTTTAGAGCAATCTAAAAAATTCAAGCAAATTATTATCGCCCGCCCTATTGTGCCATTAGGGAATAATGATATTGGGTTTTTACCCGGCGATGTGGATCGTAAAATAGCTCCATATATGGAGCCCTTGTGGGACAACCTATCGTTTATTAAAAATCAATTTGATCCGAGTGACAAGCAATATAAACATATTAATAAATTAATTCAGGATGATAAAATCGTCATAACTCCATTAGCCTACATTAGAGGCCGAAGTATTTCAGATGCCATTTTTATTATTGATGAAGCTCAAAACCTGACTCCGCACGAAGCAAAAACAATTATTACTAGAGCAGGAGAAAACTGTAAAATTATTTTCACCGGAGATATTAACCAAATTGATACGCCTTATTTAGATGAGAAAAGTAACGGATTGTCATACATTATTGATAAACTAAAAGGGCAAAAAATATTTTCTCATATCACACTTAATAACGTAGAGCGTTCTGAGTTAGCCAGCATTGCAAACGAACTACTTTGATGTGATTCCATCCGGTTTGGGTTACGGCAAGTCAAATGGAAAAGTTCGAACCACAAGCGTAAATTCTATATTCTCCTGTATTCCAGAAATAGCAAAGAAATTAAAGAAAACTAAAAACGGAAAACCGGTTTAAAGCAACCAATTTTCCGCTTGGGTGACCCCGGAGGGATTCGAACCCCCAACCGTCAGAGCCGAAATCTGATATTCTATCCAGTTGAACTACGGAGCCAATTGTGGCAAATATATTATTTTTACTTTCCTTGCGTTCTATATTTGCGTTAAATTTATCTTAT
>NTKG01000006.1 GCA_002457305.1 Bacteroidetes bacterium MED-G21
AAAGTATCAAACTCTAAATAGATAATATTAGTGCAACCTGGAACAGCGAGAATATTACAAGAGCCATTATCAACAGAAGCCCCAGGATCATAATTAAGATAGCTACTGTCTGTACAACCTAATAGATTTATACAGTCTGGTGAATTGGAAGTATTTGCATTTGGATCGTATTCAAAATAATTTTGATCAGTACATCCCCAAACTAAAGGGGTTATACACGATCCGTCGTCTTCGGAAGCATCAATTGGGGTGTCTAAAGTGATTACACCGAAATTATCTATAGTATGGTCATAATACTCAGCATATAGAAAATTAGTACAGCCAGAAATTAACTCATTACCATAACAATTATAACCAGCTGGTGCATACTCACAAGTACTATCATCAAATTCTGCATTTGGTTCATAATTACAGGCTACTGAGTCTGTACATCCACTAAGTTCTAATTCATCGCAAGTACCATCATCATCTATGTCGCTGAGACAAGCACCATAACAATCGTAAAAGTTATCTGGATATTCGCAGGTTCCATCATTAACATTTTTAAGGCTATCATAATTACACGCATTTTGATCAGTACATCCTGAGTTCATTTCATTTAAACACAATGACTCGTCACCTTGCTCATAATTGGGAAAATTATTTAGATCTATCTCGTATAAGCCAGGACTAATTTCATTATGATACCAAAATTCAATAAATGTAGGATCAGTACAGCCAATCGATGGATACTCACATGAGCCATCGTCTACTGATGCGTTTATATTATAATTATTTGCGAATTCATCTGTACATCCAGAAATTAATGGATCAGGCACATTGACATTGACTGATTGATTATCCCAATCAGAGTTTAAATAAGGCCAACTGAGGCAATCCAAATTGAAAATTTCAGAATTATCTAAAGAAATATTTATAAAATTGCTATAACTATTACCACAATATATTCCATTTCCGGCATCATCGGATATTTCAACTAAATAGTCACCAGGATCTAGACAATATGACTCTGACCAATACGGACCCCACATATCCCAACTATCTATTAAATTGCCATCTGATGAAATACTTACAGTATTTTGATTACTACTATTCCAATCACCATTAGTAGAAATCTGTAAAGTGACACATTGACCGAAGCTTGCAATGGGAACACATAAAATAACAACAAGAAGTTTATATAAATTCATTTCAGGGGGGACTGAACTTTTAAGGTCTAATTAATAAGTCTTTTTTCTACCGAGCCATCAGAGTAAAGGAAAATAACTGTAGAGCCTTTAGCTGAATCGTTAAGCTCTATTTCTTGCCCAAGTAAGTTTACAGTTTTAACAAGACTTCTTATGTCGTTAGGATGAAGCTCAACAGGCATGTCTAGAACCCACTGAGGTACAGTAGGGGTAAGTTCTATTCTTTGTCCACCAGTATCTGGGTACATAAATCCGTCAATAGCTTGTGTTACTTTAATTTGGTAGCCTTGCCCTGGAATAAGATTACCAATACCATTAAAACTAAATTCTGGCCAGTAAACATCAGCAGCATTGTTTTTAACAATATCTATGTAATCAACAATTTCTAAAAATGTCGCTACGGCATCTTGTTCACGATCTAAGGTGTACCCAATAAGGTTCCAACCTGCAATTATATCTATAGAAATTGGAGATGAATAGTTTGCAATAGAATCTTCAAGGTTTACAATTTGTGCAAGATAGTTAGCTTCTTGCTCAGCATATGCTGCTGCTGCTGCTTGGGCATCTGAAGCACATTGTGCATTCGCTGCATCTAATTCATTACCTAATTCGTTAAAAGCTTCTTGCCAGGTTGTTTCACACGCCCCTTCAAGTTGACAGGCGGCATCTGCGCTATACTGCACATAATGATCATCGGTACATCCAGGGGTTCCTTCACATGTTCCATCGTCTTCTTCAGCATCAGGGTTGAAGTTACAAAAGGCTGGATCCATACATCCGTATATGGTAAGGTCAAAATTAATTTCAGTAAATGTTAGGAAGGAATTTGCAACGTACCCTTCAAAATCAGGAACAGATTCAAAAGCAATAACGTAGTTTTGGTTTGTTAAAATTGCAAATGTAGGAACCTGTCCTTCTAACAAACCATCAATAGGGTCAGTTATGGCATCGTCTCCCCATAATGCAACGGTAAAAAATCCATCAGATCCGTTGTCCATTCCTTGAATTTCGCTTGTGCTTATACATTCTGGAATGCCATCTTGGTCAAAATCGAAAAATGTACCTATTGTGCCACCTTGAAATAGGTTAATTGAAGGGACATTCATTCCAACAATCATGCTATTGTCTGTTTGTGAAACCGGATTAAACGATTCTGGTGTAAGATCTAGGTTGTATATTGTTGTGGAACAAGAACCATTGTCTACATCTGCTAGATAGCCTTGCGTGTGGTATTCTAAAAATTCATCATCGGTACATCCAGAAAGTGTAATGTAGTTTGTAACTGTAAGAGCGTTGGTGATATAGCCGTTAAAATTTGCTACTTCTGCAATTGAAACCACTCGTCCATCTGTTTTTAATATTGCGAAAGAAGGCACCTCTCCGTCTTGTAGGCCATCTATTTCTGGTGTTCCTGTGTCATTACCCCATATCGCCATTGTGAAAAATCCATATTCAATAATTTCTAGTCCAATACATGTACCTTCAGCATTAAAAGCTGCTATAGATCCTCCAATGAAATCATCTAACTGATCTGTGCTCACACCAAGAGTCATGTTAGAGCCAGTGTTTATAGGTGTGTAAAATTGATCTGCACTGGTAATTTGTGCTATAGCGCTGTCTGCAATAAATAATGTGAGTAATAAAGAGAATAAATTTTTCATTTTTAAAGGTTTTTTTTGGGAGTTCTTAAAATTTAGGCAAAAATGATGCCGTTAATAAAATCGATTTTACATGGATTATCTTAAACTTGATTTAATAATTTATGTTGTTAGGTAAAAAGTGTAGAAGCGTATTTTCTTCTACCTTAACTTGATATCCTTTTCCAGGCTCCATATTACCAATTCCATTAAAGTTCCATGAAGGAATTAGTACGTCACCATGTTCATCTTTTGCTAAAATAAGGTTATTACAAAGTATAAGTTCATTTAAAACTAAATCTGCGAGAGCTGGTTGGTTTCTTAAATAACCAATCATATTCCATCCAGCATTTAATACAAGAGGATTAGTTTCTGGTTCTATATACTCAACATTTAATGAGAGTGATGTAGCATTAGATGTTTTTATTTGGTAAGCTTCTCCAAGTTCTATTTCTCCAACACCATTATAATTATATTCAGATAAATACACTGCTCCATAATTATCTTTTGCCATAATCACATCAGATGAGATCGGGTTTAAGATGTTATCAAGGTTCATGTTTGGAGTTAATCCATAAATAGAAAAAATAGACCATCCTAGCGGGAGGTTTACGTCTTGGGTAATTATGTTATTTGAATCTACACAATGCGGATAAATTCCAAGAAGTTCTTCAAAAATTTCTGAATAGTCACCAACACATTCAATGTTGTTATTGAAGATGTTTAATGGGTTGTTGTAAAGTAATCCTAAATTACTTGGTAAATCTGGAAGTGATGTTAATTGGTTATAACTACAGTTAATATGAGCAAGGTTTTCAGGTAAATAGGGAAGTGAAGTAATGTTGTTAAAACTACAATCGATGTGTGTTAAGTTATAAGGAATATTGGGTAGTGAATAAAGTGAGTTAACTGCGCAATAAAGTTGTTTTAAGTTTGAAGGTAAGTCAGGTAAAATGATAATTTGATTGTAACTACAGTCTATAAATTCAAGAGTATTTGGTAGTGATTCTATTGTATTTAAATTTATGCAATGACTTGTATTTAGTGTAATTAAATTAGGAGGAAGTTCAGGTAATTGAGTAAGTTGATTATAGCTGCAATTTAACGCTGTTAAATTTTCAAAATAATGTATGCCATCTAAATTATTTATTTCTGAAGAAGAACAATCAATAGATGTAATGTTAGAACAGAGATTGATATCCAACAAAGAGTCGTTAATGAATATTTCAGAGTGGTTTTCTTGAAGAAAAGTTCTAAAATTTAAATCATTTACCTCAAAGGTTCCTTCTTGTGCAATACAAGAAAAAACAATGGAGAGGGACACTATGAAGAGTTTCATTTTCATGTAAAAACAAATTTAATAAATTATACTTAAATAAATTCATATTACTTAAGCTTAACAAATAAAAATTTACGTCGAAATGAATCGTTAGGTATGAATTTATTTAATTGTTTTTAGCAATTGAATACTTACTGTTGTTTTTTGATTGTCGGGAAATTTAAAGGAGTATTTAGGAATTGGCGCGAGTCCAGCATGTTTTGCAGCATTTATAAAACAAGAATGTTCTATAATATATTGGTCGGTATATCCATGGGTAGCATCGTAAGCAGTGGCAAGTGTTTTTCCTATATTAGATGTTGCGACTTTCGGTTTAATGGAATGCAGTTCCACAATTAAAAGACCAAATTTTTTAAGGTAGGGTGCCCACGATTTTAAGTGATTGTTAAGGTTTTGGAATAGTTCATTGTTTGGTATTCTTCTGCCTCGATATGCAAAAGCCCCTTCTGATTTAGTTGTTAATTCTGTTTTACTTGGTTTTTTATAGATACGATTGTGATCTAAAAATGTTCTTGTATTTAGTAAATCTCCTAATTTTATGCCGTGTTTTTCAAATAGCATTTTATTTAGATTTTCGGGGTCACTAATATCTCCAAATACGACTTCTGCAGATATTTTTTCTTCGGTCATTTTTTTTCGAGTGGCTATTCGAGCTTTTTTGTTATAGTCTGCACCAACAATAAGTAGTGGGTGTTTTGATAATATTTTTCCTCTTGCAGTTTTTTTACAGATGACATCATATACATGATGAATAAAAGTTCCATCGCCACAACCAACATCAATAATGCCTTTAGGTTGTTGATTTATTGGTTTGTTAAAGATTTCGATAATTATTTCATCAATTTTTTTGAAGTATGTGCCATGTGCGCCACCACTTCCCCATACATTCATGTATCTATAAACATGGCTTTCATCTCCTTCAGCAGTTTTTTCCCAAATTAAATTTGGATCGCCTATGAGTAAGGTTTCTAATTGCGCAAAAGTTGGAAGATAAGATACAGTAACACCATATGCACTTGCCCTTTTTGCATAGAAGATACCTTTGTCATTAAACCGTATTTCTGAATTTGTTTTGTTAATGAAATTTAGATGTTCAAAAATGTTAACAATCAAATTAAATGTACTTTTTTTTATGCCTAGATTTTTAGCCGAAAGAATAGAGTTTTCATTAAGGTCTTGTAATTTATTATTAATACCCAGGCCTACCATAATTGGGCCTAAGAGAATACCTTCCATGTGGAATGCCATTCTTGTTTTTAATTCGCTATTATCATCATTTTTGAACTCTATTAGTTGGTTCCAAGCCTCTTCTAATGCATCTATATTTAATGAATCAGACATTAGATTCTTAGGTCGAATGGTGTAAGATTGAATTAGACTGTAAAAGATTTTGTAGTGTTTTACAAGTTCGAGTGCTTGAGCTCCTGTATTTGTTAGCTCCAAGGATATCTCATCATGTTCATTATTAGTTTTTCTATCAAGGTACCCCTGAGAAGCTAAAATCCTAAGTGCCACATTTAAGTATCCTTCATTGGTTTTAGTAATCTTTTGAAGATTACTAAGACTCCATTTATTTTTTTTTAAGAAATGTGAAAGTATATTGAGTTTATGAAGTGCGTAAATTGAAGGTATTAAAGCCCAACCATCTAGATGGAGGAATATTCTTTTTCTAATTTCTACTCTTTCTTGTTTATTTAAAATTCCTGTCATATTAATCTAGGGAGTTTTATTTAACTAGTTTGGGTTTGTTAATTAATAACCCCTAATATATTCATTAAAGGTTGAAGCGTTATTATTTTTTTCTAAAATAAATCCTAATAGGAATCCCATGAAGATTGTATGTATCTCTTAGTTTATTTTCTATAAAACGTTTGTATGGATCTTTAACGTATTGTGGAAGATTGCAAAAGAATGCAAATGATGGAACTTTTGTAGGTATTTGGGTAATGTACTTGATTTTAACGTATTTCCCTTTGTAAGAAGGTGGAGGTGTGTTTTCTGTAATAGGCAAGAAGCTATTGTTTAATTCTGAAGTAGAAATTTTTGTGTTTTTTCTATTGTACACTTCTACAGCCATTTCTACTGCTTTAAAAATTCGCTGTTTGGTAGTCGCTGAAATGAAAATGATAGGGTAATCTGTAAATGGTGCAGTTTTAGTAAGAATCATTTTTCGGTAATGCTCCATAGTCATTGTTTCCTTATTTTCTACAAGGTCCCATTTGTTTACCAGAACAACAATGCCTTTGTTGTTCTTTTCTGCTAAATGAAAAATGTTAAGGTCTTGAGCGTCAAACCCAATAGTGGCATCAACCATAACAATACAAACGTCACTGTGTTCAATAGCTCTAATGGTTCTCATAACGGAGTAAAACTCAAGATTTTCATGAACCTTAGCTTTTTTTCTAAGTCCTGCAGTATCTACAAGTGTAAATTCATGACCAAATTGATTGTAGTGAGTGTCTATAGAGTCACGTGTGGTTCCCGCAATGCTGGTGACGATGTTTTTGTTTTTTCCCATCAAGGCATTAACTAGGGATGATTTGCCCGCATTAGGTCGTCCAACAATAGCAAATTTTGGCAATTCGTCAGATTCTGGTTCGTCTTCTTTTGAGAAACAATTAACAACAGCATCTAGGAGATCTCCGGTTCCGCTTCCATTAATTGATGAAATGGGGAAGTATTCGCCTAGTCCAAGGTTGTAAAATTCCATAGCATCATCCATTCTCATGGCATTATCTACTTTGTTTACAGCAATAAAAACTGGTTTATTTGCTTTGCGCAGAATTTGGGCAACATCCATGTCTAGATCTGTTGTTCCGGTTTCAACATCAACCACAAAAATGATACAGTCAGATTCTTCTACAGCAATTTTAACTTGTTTTCTGATTTCAGCTTCAAAAATATCTTCAGATCCTGTTATGTAGCCTCCAGTATCAATTACAGTAAAATCTCTACCATTCCAATCGGAGATGCCGTAATGACGGTCTCGTGTTACACCACTTACAGAATCAACAATGGCTTGGCGACGTTGCGTAAGTCGGTTAAAAAGGGTTGACTTCCCTACATTTGGACGGCCAACAATAGCTACAATATTTCTCATTTTTTGGTTTATGTGAAGTATCCGAAGCGCTTTAAATCTTGCTCATTATCGCGCCAGTTCTTCGTTACTTTAACAAATAGTTTTATAAATATTTTCTTTCCGAAAAAAGTTTCTAAGTCTTTTCGAGCCTGTGTCCCCACTTTTTTGAGTGCTTTTCCTTGATGACCAATGATAATTCCTTTTTGAGTTTCACGTGCTACATTTATGATGGCTTCTATCCGAATAATTTCATCTTCTTCTTTAAATGTTTCAATAACAACCTCAACAGAATAAGGGATTTCCTTTTGGTAATTTAGTAAGATTTTTTCTCGAATAATTTCAGAAACAAAAAACCGTTCGGGTTTATCAGTTAAGGCATCGGTAGGAAAGTATGGAGTTCCGTTGGGAAGCATAGCTGTTATTTCCGACATAATTTTGTCAACGCCAAAACCTTCAATAGCAGAAATGGGTATTATTTTAGCTTTGGGTAATTGAGATTCCCAATGGTTCATAGCTTTTTCTACACCTTCTTGATTTGATTTATCAATTTTATTAATGAGTAATAAAATCGGTATATCTGTGTTTTTTAGGCGTTCAAAAAAGCTGCTGTCTTTTAAAGATTTCTCACCTATTTCTACCATGTAAAGAAATACGTCTGCATCTTGAAATGCAGAACGAACAAACTTCATCATACTAGATTGAAGATTGTAGTTTGGTTGAATGATTCCAGGCGTGTCAGAAAATACAATTTGATAATTTTCGTCATTAACAATTCCAAGGATTCGATGTCGGGTTGTTTGTGCTTTTGATGTAATAATTGATAATCTTTCACCAATGAGTTTGTTCATTAGGGTAGATTTTCCAACATTTGGATTTCCAATGATGTTTACAAAACCAGATTTGTAATCCTTTTTTTCCATTTCTTTCGCAAAGATACAATAAATATGCCCCTGTAAATGATTATTTCAGTAGACTTGTAACGCTTTGTTTTGTGCTTTAATGCTTATTACTATTGATTGTAGTGCTTCAAATAAAAAAGATTAAAAAATTGAGTTGTAATGCTTGTTTTCTCTAAGGACTTTGTCTTATATTTGCATCGCGGGGTGGAGCAGTTGGTAGCTCGTCGGGCTCATAACCCGAAGGTCGCAAGTTCGAGTCTTGTCCCCGCAACTAAATTTAAACCTCTATGAATCAAGTGTTTGTAGAGGTTTTTTTATTCATTTCACCTTTTCCAATACTCTTGAGAAGACTTTATTTATTTAAAGTTAAATTTGGCATATTATTTGAGATTTTTACACCGTAATTTTTTTTTAAAATAATTTGATAAAACAACTGTCATATTTTTGTTTGGGTTTTTGTCTATTGATGGTTTTATTTAGTACTTCAAATTCATTAACTTTTTCTGATGGCTCTCCTGCTGGATATACTGGGTCTCCGGGTGATGATTTGAACACATGTGTTTTATGCCATAGCGTAAGTCCGTCTGCATCTATATCACCTTATTCCTATAGTTTAACTACAGATATTAATGAGTATTATATTCCTGGCAATTTGTATCATATTATAATTGACGTTTTAGGACCTGGAATTGATAAGTTTGGATTTCAAACCTGTTTTGAAAATGAGGAAGGCCAAAAAGTAGGAGAAATTATTTTAGCTGATTCTATTCAGACAAAACTTATTTCTAACGGAAATTACATCACCCATACCTCTAATGGAATTGATCGTTCAGGTTTGGGTTCAAAGTCATGGGATTTTTACTGGAGGGCCCCATTAACTGTTCAAGGTAAAATATCAGTTTACTCTTCAGTATTACTATCAGGTGACAGCATTATGGTTTTATCTGAATCTGAATCTTTTTCAGAGCCTATATTAGGTTGTTTAGATCCTGATGCCTCTAATTTTAACGAACAAGTAACTGCAGACGATGGTTCTTGTATATATGAATTCTTTTCATCTGCTTCTTTTTTAAGTCTATCATTTGATTCCTTAACTATTAATGGTGATATTTTAAATCAAGAATTATTGGTAAATTTTAGTGTTCATAACAACTCAGATTCAAATTTAGACGTATATGTACTTAGAAATATACTTTCGGATAATGTGCCTGAAAATTGGTTTTGTTGGAGTGATGTTTGTTACCTTCCTAATACAGATGTTAGTTCCTTCAGTTCAGTAATTCAATCAGGGTCATATTCAAATGGATTTAGCGCCCATTTAGTTCCAGAAATGTATGGTGGAGTTTATGATATTGAGTATTGCTTTTTTTCAGACATGAATTATAGTGATAGTATTTGTGCAACCGTTCACTATGTTGTTGAAGGAGATATTCCTGGGTGTACCAATATAAATGCACTAAATTTTGATGAGAATGCTAATATTGATAATGGTACTTGTGTTTTATATCCAACACCAGATTGGGATTTTTCTTATAGTTCTTCAACTTCTCACTCTATTTTGATTTCTACTGAGACAGAAATTAAAATAAATGATGATTCAATTAGTCCTGGCGACTTGATTGGTCTTTTTTATGAGACATTAGAAGGTTTTGTATGCGTTGCATATTATGAATGGCAGAATCAAAATGTTAATTTTATAGCACCAAATTCTAATGATCTTTTTGAAGAAGGTTTCCTTGTAGATACAGGTTTTGTATGGAGAGTTTGGGATGCATCTTCAGGTACTGTTTGGCCCATGGAAGTTTTATACAACTCTAATTTTTCTTCTACTGCATGGTTTGAAGAAAATGGACAAAGTGGGATCATATCAATGCAAAATATTAATCCTATTACATTGCAGCAAATAGATTTTCCTCTTGGTTGGTCAATGTTTTCTTCTCATATTATTACTGAAGACATGGATGTTATTACATTTATTGAGCCCATTAGTGATAATGTTATTATTGTTAAAAACGGCGATGGTGCAGCTTACCTTGTAGAGTATCAATTTAATGCTATTGGAGATTTAGAAGTGGGTCAAGGTTATGTTGTTAAGACCTCGCAAGCATGTAGTATGTCTGTAGAAGGCGTTTTTGCTAAAGGAGAATTTCATCCAATTTTATTAGGATTTGGTTGGAATATGATTGGTTATTTAAGAGAAGAACCCGAGTCTGTTGAAGTTATTTTTAATGATCTTGTTGATCAAGGTGTTATTAGATTAGTGAAAGATCACTACGGTAATATTTACTTGCCAGAGTGGTCATTTAATGCCATTGGTAATATGGAGCCAGGTCGTGGATATCAGGTAAAAACTTTTGAAGCGAGTGTCCTTCAGTATTAATAACATAAGATTTTGAATACATTAGTATTTTTGTAAATTCGCAATAAAATAAAATATTATGAAAAAATTGTTATTTAGCCTTTTTGTCAGTTCTATTTTTGTTAGTTGTACTCAGGATTTAGGAAATCTTTCGAGCATAAGTACAGAAGATGTTAAAATGAATAATAACTATGAGTTGGCGCTAAAGCAACAAACATATACAGCTAATTCACTTGAGGCTTGTGTTGATTTAGCTCTTAATAAAGTTCCGAATTCCGTTTTTTTGAAAAATGCCAAAGTGACTTCTAAAGGAAAAAAAGTAACAATTGTTGCTGATGTATGGTCATTAGCAAAAAAACGACCAGAAAAAAATCCTGAGTTAAGTTTAAATAAGTACAAAAAAAACAAGGGTCAAACCTCTAAAGATAAAATTAAGCTTAAAGAAGGTATGAAGGTTGCTTGGAGTCACCCTAAAGCTGGTGAGGGTATGGGCGTTATTTCTAAAATACTTGGTATGATGGCTTCAATTGATAAGGTTGTTGGTCCGGATGGAAAACCAGGCAAACCAGTAAGACTTCCAGTTTCTGTTTTGAAACCAGTCAAATAAAATAAATATTTAAGCCGCTTTTTAGCGGCTTTTTTTATTATATTTTATAATAACAATTTAGCAGCTTGCTATTATTGTTTCGCCTCCTTTTACAACATCGTTAATCTTGATGTTAATTTTTGCATCTAAGGGTAAGAATAAATCAACTCGAGAACCAAACTTAATAAAACCCATATCATGACCCTGATAGCAATGATCATCTTTATTAGCGTATAATATAATTCGTTTGGCAACAGCACCAGCAATTTGTCTTAATAATATCGGACCTGTTTTTTTATTTTCAACCACAACTGTTGTTCTTTCATTTTCGATTGAAGATTTAGGATGCCATGCTACTAAGAATTTCCCAGCATGATACTTTGTAAATTTAACTTTTCCAGAAATAGGATATCGGTTTACATGAACGTTAAATGGCGACATAAAAATAGATACTTGAATTCTCTTGTCTTTAAAGTATTCATGTTCGATAGTTTCTTCAAGTACAACTATTTTTCCATCTGCTGGTGCGATGATATGATTAGAGTTGACAGGTGTCATTCTCTTAGGATTTCTAAAAAACTGTAAGATAAGAATGGTAAATACTAACGAAGTAAAAGCTAGAAGTTTTACGATTAGATTAGCTCCATCAAAAACATACCATGCAATGGCATTAATACTAAGTAATGAGATGGATACATTTATAATTATCTTAAATCCTTCTTTATGAAACATAAATAGTTTTTTAATAATTAAGGATAGGCTTTAAATAATTTAAGTAAATATGAAATACAGGAAAACATAGAAGTATGGAGTCAAAGCGGTCCAAAATACCGCCATGTCCTGGTAATATTTTCCCTGAATCCTTAATTTTAGATTCACGTTTTAACATGGATTGGAATAAGTCTCCTAATGTAGAGGTAATAGCTGTAATTGCTCCTAAAATCATCCATTCAATACTTGATAATTTAAATCCATTAAGAGATAAAATATAACCCGTTAATATAGTTAATATGATGGCGCCAATAAAACCTTCCCAAGTTTTATTTGGTGATATTCTTTCAAATAATTTATGTCTTCCAAATAATTTCCCGCAAACAAAAGCCCAAGAATCAGAAGACCAAATTAAGATGAGTAAACCAAATAGTATTTTGTAATTATAAATTTCATTTTCAAAACAACCAATAGGAATTACTAAAGATAAAGGGATGAAGATATAAATAACACTAAACAAAGTTCCACCCGCAAGTATTATGGTATTTTTTCGTGTATGGAATAGTAAACT
Organism: Bacteroidetes bacterium MED-G21; assembly: GCA_002457305.1. Classification (GTDB taxonomy): domain Bacteria; phylum Bacteroidota; class Bacteroidia; order Flavobacteriales; family UBA7430; genus MED-G21. The sequence goes on from NTKG01000006.1 coordinate 12,369, forward strand.
AATAAAGTAAATACATAATTCTAGAAATAAAATAAATTTAATTTCACTGTAGATTATGGCCAAATATGAAGTGATGCCTAATATTATTGTAGGCCAGGTTTGGAAATCTATATTTTGTTTTTGGAATATTTTTTTAAGCTCTATTGTTGCTAATATTGCAACTAGTAAAAATAATACTAATGCAGAAATTGCTTGCATGATTACGAACAATAGTAATGTCACGTAGGCAGTACCGGTAAGTATTCGTTTCATTACATCACTCATCTGTGTTCTTTATAGTCTTCAATAAGGAAAATGTGTAAATCTTTGGCTCTGTCACTATCGCTCATTGTTGTAATAGATTCTTTTGTACGAATTGTAGTCACCAAAGAAGGTCTTGATTTACCATATTTGTTTTGAATACCTCTTAATCCTTCACTTATATTTTTAACAATTTGAGAGGTGTATGCAATAATAATCATTGCTTCTGGGAGATGTTCAATTTTAAGATTTTTAGTTTGTTCTCCAGAAACCATTACAGAACCGTTAAAAGCAATTAAAAACTCACAAGTATTAATACTTGAGTCTGCTATTTTGTAATCTGTTTCAAATGATAATTTTGTAGGCTCTAGTAGTTCTTTAAGTTTGTCATTACTACAATAAGGGAATTCCCATTTACTTTCTTGAAGTAATTGTTTCAAGTGGTAATAAAATTCTTCGATATTGTCGCAATAGAAAAATTTACCCCCATTATTTGTGAATACTTTAGCAAAAGTTACATCTGCTGGATCATTAGGATTAGGTGTAAATTTTTCTTGCTCTTCCTGTTCCTCTTTATCTAGATTGGCTGATTGTTCAGCTAAAGAGGGTATTACTTTTGTAATAAATTTGTTAAACAGGTTTTTCTTCATTGTTTAATGCTTGCTCTTTAATCTCAATTTTTTTATCGATATTACTAGGGTTTAAAGTCACTTTTTCATCTTTATCCCACTGCCGCTTTCCGAAAATGGTTTCAAGATCTTCTTTAAAAATAACCTCTTTGTTTAAAAGTTCTTGTGCTAATTTAGTTAAAGAATTTTTATTTTTCTCTAATACTTTAAGTGCTTTTTGATAGGCAACTTCAGTCAACTCTTTAACTTCCTCGTCAATTGTACGAGCTGTTTGTTCACTGTAGGGTTTGTTAAATCCTGAATTTTGACCTGAAGAATCGTAATAAGAAATGTTTCCTATTTTATCACTTAAGCCATAAACAGTAACCATTGCTGTAGCTTGACGTGTCACTTTTTCTAAATCGCTTAATGCTCCTGTAGACACTTTTCCAAAAATAATTTGTTCTGCTGCTCTACCACCTAATGCGGCACACATTTCATCCATCATTTGTTCTTTGGTCGTAATTTGCCGTTCTTCTGGAAGATACCATGCGGCACCAAGTGATTTTCCTCGAGGAACAATAGTAACTTTTACTAAAGGTGCAGCGTGTTCGAGCATCCAACTTACCGTGGCATGACCAGCTTCGTGAAAAGCGATGACTTCACGTTCATTTTTTGAAATGATTTTATTTTTCTTTTCTAGTCCTCCAATAATACGATCTACTGCGTCGAGAAAGTCTTGTTTTTCAACAAACTTTTTATCGTTTCGAGCTGCAATAAGTGCTGCTTCGTTACACATGTTTGCGATGTCTGCTCCAGAGAACCCCGGTGTTTGTTTCGCTAAGAAGTTAAGGTCTAATTCTTTATCTATTTTTAAAGGTTTGAGGTGGACTTCAAAGATTTCTTTTCGCTCGTTAAGTTCTGGTAAATCAACATAAATTTGTCGATCAAACCGTCCTGCTCGAACCAGGGCTCTGTCTAAAATGTCAGCTCTGTTTGTAGCTGCTACAACAATAACATGATCATTAGTCCCAAAACCATCCATTTCTGTAAGAAGCTGATTTAGTGTGTTTTCTCGCTCGTCATTAGATCCTGTCATTTGATTCTTACCACGAGCCCTTCCAATAGCATCAATTTCATCGATAAAGATGATGGCAGGTGCTTTATCTTTTGCCTTTTTAAATAAATCTCTAACTCTAGAGGCACCAACTCCTACAAACATTTCAACAAAATCTGATCCTGATAACGAAAAGAAAGGCACTTGAGCTTCACCTGCTACCGCTTTAGCTAAAAGAGTTTTTCCTGTTCCAGGGGGTCCCACGAGTAATGCACCTCGTGGAATTTTACCCCCGAGTTTTGTGTATTTTTCTGGGTTCTTAAGGAAGTTTACTATTTCTTGTACCTCTTCTTTAGCTCCTTCTAAACCAGCGACGTCATTGAAAGTAGTTTTAACTTCAGATTCTTTGTCATAGAGTTGTGCCTGTGATTTTCCGATATTGAAAATTTGTGAACCAGGTCCACCTCCAGCTCCGCCACCACTCATTCTTTTCATAAAGAAAAGCCAAATAAAAATTAAGAATATGAATGGCATCCATGCCCAAAAGCTGTCCCAAATACTTTGTTCGTTATTGTAAAATATTTGCGCCCATTCATTTTTGGTGAAACGAAAATTTTCTTGTGCTTCATCAAGTCGATCTCTAAATTCTTGAGAGGTTCCAATTTTAAGAAAATAGTGAGGTCCTCTGTTTATGCCATCTCCAAAAAGAGGTTTTCGAACGGCTTCATGACGATGTTCAGAAAGCGATTCTTCCTTGATAAAGATTCGTGCAATGTTTTTGTTTTGGATGATTTCAATTTTTTCAACATCCTTATTTTTAATGTAATCGTAAATTAATGTTTGTTCATTTGTTTCAACACTTAATGATCCTATTTCATTAGTGAAGAGCATTGAAATCATGAAAAAAGCAATAATTCCATAAATCCAATATAGATTGAATTTTGGCATTTGATTTTTTCTCTTTTGAGGTTTTTTACGCGCTTTTTTTGGCGTTTTTTTATTTGTTTTTTGTGTTTTTGCCATTATTAAATTGCTTTAATTTTTGTTATTTCAGCATCTCCCCATAATTCTTCTAATGCATAAAATTCTCTCGTAGGCGTTTGGAATACATGAGCGACTACATTCACATAATCCATTAATATCCACTCGGCAGTTTCAGTTCCTTCTTTGTGCCAAGCTTTATCGCCTAAAACTTCAAGTGTTTCTTTTTGAATTGAATCAGCAATTGCATTTACTTGTGTGTTGGAGTTTGCGTTGCTAATAACAAAAAAGTCGCATACTGCATTGTTTAAATTCCTTAAATCTATCACCGTAACATTTTCGGCTTTTTTTTCCTGCATGCCTCTAACAATTACATCTACAAGGCTTTTAATTTTTAAACTTTCGTTTTCTTTCATTTAGTAATCACTATTTAGTCAGCAAAAATAATGCTTTTAAACGGATTATAATTCTCATAAAGGTAGTAAATTACGCTAAGTTTACTCAATCGTAATTATATCCTTTTCTTTTTATTAATGGATACACTTTTTGTTGGAAAAAATTGCTTTAAGTTAGATGAAATAAGCTCTACCAATGATTGGTTGATGACACGTATATCAAATCAAAAATTTCATGAAGGTACAGTGGTTTTTGCATCAGCACAAACTAATGGTAAGGGGCAGCGTGGCTCTCAATGGTTTTCTCAGCCTTATAAATCTTTAACATTCAGTGTGTTATTAAAGCCAAGCTTTTTGTCGCCAATACATGCTTTTGATTTAAGTATTTGTGTTGCATTAGCATTGTCCGATAGTTTAAATAAATTGCGCTCAGGGTTTAAAATTAAGTGGCCTAATGACATTTATTTTGAAGATAAAAAGATTGCAGGTGTTCTTATAGAAAATCAGATGAATCGATCTGTATATCAGAATGCAGTAATAGGCATAGGCTTGAATGTTAATGAACTTCATTTCGATGAATTGTCTAATGCGATTTCGCTTAAACAGATTATAGGCATAGAATTTCCAGTAGAAAAGGTGATGGAACATATTTGTGAGAGTTTGGAAGCTCGTTATTTAATGCTTCGTTCAGGTTATTTTAAGGATTTAAAGAATGCTTATATGTCTAATCTTTATGGTCTTAATCAATTACAATCTTTCATGGTTGATAATAAAAAATTGAATGGTAAAATTATTGATGTGCTTCGCAACGGGTTTTTACAAATCGAATTAATTGATGGTAAAATCCGTGATTATGATATCAAAGAAATTAAGTTTTTAAGTATAGTTCATTAGTTATAACAAGCAATGTAAGCATTTAATGAACTTGCAATAAGTAACCAAATAAGATAAGGGAATAGTAATAGTGTTTTTGTTTTAAGGTCCTTCCAAAAGTAGATAAATAAGTATGTAATAAGCGATGTTAATAAACAGATTTCAATTAGTCCAAGAATAATCAGTTGTAATTCAAAGAAAATTGGATTCCATGCAACGTTAAGTATCCATTGAATACTGTATAGTAATATGATTTTTTTGGTGTTGCTATTTATTTTAATCAGATAAGCCATGTATACCGAATAACAAACCATTATTGAAGTCCATGCTGCACCAAATACCCAACCGGCAGGAGTCCATGGTGCTTTATTGAGATTTTGATACCAATCAGATGAAGCACCACCATCTGTAAAGAAGCTTCCTATGGCAAGAGCTCCAAAGTTGAGTAAAAGAAATAAAATGATGTTTTTGAACATAATTGATTTTTATTTTAAAGATAATTTGATCAGGTTTTCATAATGAGGGATGCATTGTTTGAGAAGAGGCTTAATAGCTTCAGGAAATGGTTCTTTTTTTGCTTTATATTTTTTAAATCCGGCAGATTTGTGAATGTTCTCATACCAATATTTTGACCATATTCCATCTTCAATACGTCCGCCCATTTTCCACTTTAGCATATTTTCTTTAAAAGGAATTTCCAGTAAGCCACACAAGTGATTTAATGCTAATTTTGGGTTAATTAAAATTGTTTTAGAGTCCACAATTATGGGCTTGATGTTCATGTAATTTAGGTCATTAACTAATTCTGTGTGTGCAGCATAACCGACATCTTTTAGGTTTGGGTTTTCAATTACTTTTGCATACGATGGGAGCATTTCTACAGGATCTCTTGTGAGTATGATGTGAGTCATATTTTGCATGAACGATCGATCAAGATTTAACAAGTGGTGCGTCATATTCTTAAAAAAAACGACAGGTTTTTTATGAAACCCCAACATCATTTCAATGACTTTCGTTCCATTATTTTCCATTGAGTTCAATATTTCTTTTGTTCCAGGATGGTATTCTTTTGCGTTTGAGTTTTTAAGATAATGAGCGTATAAAGGCTCATCGTAAACTATAGTGTCGCTTCGTTGAGCAAAAGAATACATCAGTGCAGTAGAGATGTTTCGAGGGCCAGACCAAAGACAAATTCGCTTTATATTATCCTCTTGCATTGGCTTTTTTTTGAGTTATTTCTTCTTCAATCAATTGTTCGTATAAATGATTTAATTTTCTCGATATTTTTCCGAATTTCCCTTTACCAATGATTCTTCCGTCTATTTTAATTACAGGTGTTATACCTCCAAAGCTGCCTGTAACAAATGCTTCGTCTGCTGCATAAACATCAAAAAGAGAAAAGTTTTTTTGTTTACAAGGGATCTTTTTGTTTTCACAGATTGATATGATTTTACCTCGCGTAATTCCGTTCATACAATATTGGCCTGTTGAAGTCCATACTTCGTCGTCTTTAATGATGAAAAAATTAGTTGCATTGCAGGTAGATACAAATCCATGTATGTCAAGCATTAGTGCTTCATCTGCACCTGCCTCTATCGCTTGAATGAGCGCTTGAACTTCATGTAGTTTACTGTGGCAATTTAATCTTGGATCTAGGTAATCTGGTGAGCCTCTTCTTATGGTGCTTGTAAACAAGGTAATTCCTTTTTGTTTTGTTTGAGGTGAGGCTTTTTTGTGCTCTGCTATGATTACAATATTTGGACCACTAATTGTGAGTCTAGGGTCTTGAGAGGGTGTTTTTTTTATCCCACGAGTAATCATTACGCGAACGTGAACATCGTCATGCATTTGATTACATTGTATGGTGTCCCATATGTGATTTGTTAATTCTTCTTTACTAAAAGGAAGATGGATGTGAGCCGATATGGCAGTTTGCCACAATCGTTTAAGATGTAAATCAAGGAATACAAGTACGCCCTTATGTAATCTGAGTGCTTCCCAAACACCATCTCCGACTAAATAGCCACTATCAAATACTGATATTTTGGCATCTTTTCGTGCTATTAGTTCACCATTTATGAAAATCTTTACAGTTTCATTTCTGGGGTCATCTAATGCATTATGCGTTCCTTGAATCATATTCTTTTAGGTCAAAAAGTAGAAAACCACTATTTTGTTTAAAAATAAAATTTCAATTTAGAGAAAGTTTAACGCAATCAAAAACGAGTTGTATTAGATTTTTGAGCTTATTCTACCATTTGTCGGGTGCAATGCGCCATTTTTTGAGGGTGTCAATTTCTTTGTTAGAGACATAGCCAGTATCCATAGCTTGTTCAATAAGGTTGTCGTAGTTACTTAGGGTAACCAAATCGCATTTGGCATTTTTGAAGTTTTCAACAGAAAGGTCGAAGCCATAAGTGAAGATGGCAGCCATACCTTTTACGTTACATCCTACTTCTTCGAGTGCTTTAACTGCTTTTAAAGAACTGCCTCCTGTACTAATTAAGTCTTCTATAACAACAACATTTTGACCATTTTCAAGATACCCTTCAATTTGGTTTTTTCGTCCATGTGTTTTAGGTTCAGGACGAACATACACAAAGGGTAGCCCGAGTTCTTGAGCAACAAGAATGCCATGTGGTATTGCGCCTGTAGCAACACCAGCAATGACATCTGGTTTTCCAAAACTTTTTGTAACAGCATGAGCAAGTTGTTCTCGAATATAGGTTCGAGTAGCGTGGTGAGAAAGCGTAATGCGATTGTCACAGTATATTGGAGAGTTCCATCCAGAAGCCCAAGTAAAAGGATTGTTAGGTTGTAATTTTATTGCTTTAATTTGCAATAGAAATTCGGCGGTTTTTTTCGCTGTATCCTTGTTTAAAATCATCCAGCAAATGTATAGAATTTTTATAAACGATAGCGTATTAATTTTAAGGAGTTTTGAATCTATTTTAGAAGTTGATGAGCAGTCTGAAATTCAAAGTTATTCATCTGGTTCTTGTATGAATATCGCTATAAGTAAAGTTCAAAATGGGCTTTGTAAATCTTTAATTTTACAAGGGGATGATGTTGAACATATGTGGCGCGATTTCTGTTCTCATTATAAATTAATTGAGGCTGCCGGTGGGGTAGTCGTCAATTCGAAAAGTGAAGTTTTGTGGATACTAAGAAACGGTAAGTGGGATTTACCCAAAGGTAAGGTTGAATTTGGTGAAAAAGTTGAAGATGCTGCCGTACGGGAGGTAGAGGAGGAGTGTGCTGTTCGAGGTATTAATCGGGGAGCACTTTTAGGAGTAACGTATCATACTTATTCATACAAGAGTGAATCAATTCTTAAAAAAACTTATTGGTATGCAATGACTTGTTCTGAAGAACAAGTTCTCAAGCCTCAATTAGAAGAAGGTATTACCGAAGTAGTTTGGGCAGATAAGACGAAACATCTTTCGTGTGTATCAAATACTTATACCTCTATAGTTGAACTCCTGAAGCAAGAAAAGGTTGTGCATTACCTTTGTTTTTGATAATATCTCTTACTATGGTAGAAGAAATAGCAGCCCATTCTGGATGGGTATTTAAATATATGGTTTCAATACTTGGATCCATAGCTTGATTCATCATCGCAATGCTTTTTTCATATTCGTAATCATTGGAATTTCGGAGTCCTCTTAATATGAATTTTGCTTGGTGTTTTTTACAAGCGCCTATGGTTAATCCTTTGTAGTTTATTACTTCAACTGAAGGACAGTCTAAAAAGGTTTTTTCAATCCAATTTTGTTTTTGCTCTAGAGGGAACATTTCATTTTTTGAACTGTTTACACCAATAGCGACTATAATTTTGTCAAACATTGGAAGAGCTCTTCGAACAATGTCTTCGTGTCCTTTAGTGATGGGGTCAAATGAACCAGGGAAAAATGCGATTCGTCTCATGTTTTACTATTGAGACTGCAAGTTAAAGAATAATTAGGAGACAGGATTCAGGAGGTGATAAATAATCTAATTTTTACTTATCATCATTATTCATCCATTCAAAAAAACTAAAGTTGACATTTCCATATCGTCTTGTGTTTTTAAAAAAAGAGTGTTTAGAGAAATCTTTCATTTTAGAATGTTCTAGAATTAGAACACCTTCTTGAGAAAGAAGCTTTTTATCAAAAACGGATGCTATAACTTCATTTAAATTGGTTAATTCATATGGAGGGTCAGCAAATATTATGTCATGTTCCCTATTGTGTTGACCCAGAAATTCAAATACATCTGCTTGAATAGTTAAAATGGCATCAAAATTCAATTCTTGAGCAGTTTGTTGAATGAAACGAATACAGTTATGGTTTTTATCTACACAAAATATTTCTTCTGAACCTCGAGATGCAAATTCATATGCAATATTACCTGTACCACTGAATAAGTCAAGCACTCTAATTTCGTCAAAATAGTAACGATTGTTTAGGATGTTAAAGAGCCCTTCTTTTGCCATATCAGTTGTTGGACGAACTGGCAGATTCTTTGGTGCGATAATTCTTTTACTTTTATGGGAGCCACTTATGATACGCATAGGTGCTGGTTGAGTAGTTTGTAATAGAAGTGCTCTTTTGTCTGGTCGAAAACAAAGCTGTAGTTGTAGTTTGGATTTCTTTTTGTGAAGCTAATATTTCGTATGTACCTATAAAGTAATTTATAAACTTCAGAATCTTCTTCAATTTCACCAGAGATTGTAATAGGGGTTTGATCTGGGTTAAGCTGAAGTTGTTCGTATGTGAAGAGTAGATAGTAAATCAGGTCTTCAGCAGTTTTGTATGAAAAGCTGTTGAAGAATTTAAGGTGTTTACTTTCTAATATAGTGATATCAAACGATTTGTTTTGTATTGATATGTATACTCTTTCACCTTCTTGAAGTTTAAATTGGTGGATAAGGCTTTCGATTAGAATACTGCTGTCGTGTTTCCACAAAATATTTTTAAAATGTTTATTCAAACAACGCTCTAATTCTTCAGGAATAAAGTATGAGTTGAATGCTTGAATTGCTTGAATCCAATCTCTTGTTTCTGTTTCATTTTGCAAAAGTAGATGATTGAAAGCTAAAATTTCTTTCCCATTTTCTTCCTCGTATAGCGCTTTTGGTGTAAGCGTATTTATAGTATGAGCAATACCAACAGATGTTGAAACGAAATTTTGTTGAAGCAGTTCCTTTTTGTTAACTATCAGGTCAATTTGTTCAGACAGATCGCTGTATGAGATTATGTTTTGAATGTCGTAGTGTTCAAGTGCAATATATTTTTGCTCTTGAAGGTTGAGTATGGCATAAGAAAATCCATCCAAGTTAACTTGGATGGATAAGTGACATGATTTTGCTTTGTTAAGCTCTAAATTAGGGTCGATATGGCTAATTGTAGCTTCTATTTTACTCCCAATTTCCGTTAATCTTTGCAGAAGTCATTGAGCCCACTGTAAGGTCTTTAGATGCATTTTTCACTAAATCTTCATCTAATCCTTTAAGATATTCTTCTTTAGGCGCTTTTGCTTCGAATACCTGAATAGAGAGGCTTCCCGATTTTATTTTTCCTGCTCTAAGCTCTAATTCAGTGCCTTGTGTATGTGGAATAAGACGCAAGTTTTGTATGTTGTAATTTTCTCCAAAAATAGAGTCTTTGATACTAGCAAAGCCTAAAGTGTCTATGTAAGTAGTATCTTTAAGTTGGTATTCTCTATATAATTTGTTATAAAATTTCAGCTCTTCATCACGACGTTGTACAATGGTAAATAAACCAGTATCGATTAAGGGAATTAATTCATCAAAATTTGAAGCGTAATATCTGTTTACTTCTTTAAAAGCTAATTGCGCCTTTCGAACATCTTTAAGTCTTTCAATAACGTCAGCAGAGCGTCTATTTTTTTCTTTATTGAATCTTATTGGATTCATAATAACAGAGTAGAGTGCATAGCTTAACCCAATAACTAAAATCCAAAGTCCAATGCGAATACGTTTTTCCATCTTTTATTTTGATCTTTATAATAGTGGCAAATCTACAATTTTTTTGCTTTAATCTCATTTTTTTTCGTAGTACTGAATGTATATCTTTGACGCTTTGACTTCAGGTATAAAAATAAAGGAACTTCAAGGAGATTTATTACGTAATTTTCCTCATCAAGCCACTAAAGATCAAATCAAATTGATTAGTGAGGTTGCCGGTTTTTTGTTGGATAAAGATCCGCATCAACTTTTTGTGCTAAAAGGTTATGCAGGTACAGGTAAGACATCTCTTATTCAATCTATAATTCGATCTCTATTAAAATACAATCGCAAGTCGGTTTTACTCGCACCAACCGGAAGAGCAGCAAAAGTGATTAGTTCATACACAAAGCGAAAAGCTTATACCATTCATAAGCATATATATTATCCCAAGGTAAAGTCTGGAAGTCTTCATTTTGAACTCCAAAAGAATAAAGCAAGTAATACCATTTATATTGTAGATGAAGCGTCAATGATTGGAAATCAAACTGATTCTGCTTTTGGTGGTAGTGCTCTGTTAGATGATTTAATTCGATTTTCTGATCAGGGACTAAATTGTAAAGTGCTTTTAATTGGAGATGTTGCTCAGCTTCCACCTGTTGGTTTGTCGGTAAGCCCTGCTTTAGTTCCCGAAGAATTGAAAATGCGTTATTTTAAAGAGGTTTTTCAAGTGGAATTAAAGGAGGTGGTACGTCAAGCTCAAGAGTCTGGCATTCTGAGTAATGCAACAGTATTAAGGCAGCTTTTAGAGCTCGATCAAGTTGAATATTCTCCGGTTTTTGATCTTTATCCAGATGTTGTTAGGTTGATAGAGAAGAACGACCTTGAAGACGCATTAAATTCAGCTTATTCAGATCATTCTATGGAAGATTCTGTTGTTGTTTTGCGTTCAAATAAACGGGCAAATATTTACAATCAGCAAATCCGTAATCGGATTCTATGGTATGAAGATGAAATTACTTCCGGAGACCATTTGATGGTGGTAAAGAATAATTACTTTGCTTTACCAAAAGAATCAAAAGCGGGGTTCATTGCAAATGGAGATCAGATTGTTATAAAACGTATTTTAAGAATTCAAGAACGCCATGGTTTTCGTTTTGCAAAAGCTGAAGTTAATTTAGTAGATTATCCAGATGAGCCAGAATTTGAGACTTATTTACTTTTAGATGCCATCTATGTTGATCGACCCTCAATGACCTACGAAGATGGCAATAGATTGTATAAATCTGTAGAACAAGAGTATGCGCATATAAAGACCAAGTATAAACGTTTTCAGGCTATAAAGGCAGATCCTTATTTTAATGCGCTTCAGGTAAAGTTTGCTTATGCTATTACCTGTCATAAGGCGCAAGGAGGTCAATGGAAAAATATTTTTATAGAACAGGGCTATTTGCCTGATAATACTGTTGATAAAGAGTATTTAAGATGGCTTTATACAGCTTTTACTAGAGCTATAGATAAAGTTTATTTAATAGGATTTAAACCAAATTTTTTTAAATGAAAAAATTGTTGAGTAAATTATTTCTTAAGATTATGGGTTGGAAGTTAGTGGGTGAGGTTCCAAAAGAGGTTAAAAAAGCCGTAATGGTTTGTGCCCCTCATACTTCCAATTGGGACTTCCCTCTTGCTTTAGCGTCCTTTGCCATAGCAAATTTAAAAGTGAATTATTTTATAAAAAAAAGTTGGTTTTTTTTTCCTATGAATTATTTCTTTAAAGCTACTGGAGGTGTGCCAGTAGATCGTTCTAAAAATTATGGTTTGGTAGATTCTATGACTTTATTGCTTAAAGAAAGTGATGAAATGATTGTTGTAGTTCCTGCTGAAGGAACACGTTCATGGGTGCCAAAGTGGAAGACCGGATTTTATCATATTGCAAAGGCTGCTGAGGTTCCAATTATTTTCGGTTTTGTAGATTTCAAAAATAAGGAGGTTGGTTTTGGTCCATTGTTTAATGTTACTGGAGATTTTTTTAAAGATATGACCAAAATACAAGCATTTTTTGAAAATAAGAGTGGGAAATTTCCTGAGAAATATAACAATAAAATCTTTTAAATTATTTGAAACTTATTTTTATTTGAACTAATTCTAAATAAATATTAAAATTATGTTGGTTTGTAAAAATTTAACTTATAATTTTGCGCCGTAGTTTAAAATAAGTCTAAATAAAAATTAAAAAATGAAAATTTTCAAACTAACTTCATTGTTAATTGCTTTTACAACAATTACTTTTATTAGTTCTTGTGATAAAGATGATGATGTAATGGGTTGTACTGATCTTGCAGCAACAAATTATAATGCTTCAGCGACTGAAGATGATGGTTCTTGTACGTATGATGCAAGCGCTGCACCAAAAACTTATAACTTCTCTAATGCAAGTTATGGTGGTCAGACAGATCGAATTTATATGTTAAAAGAATTAGAGACTTACTTGAAAACAGTAAGCGACGGTGCTGTAATCGATGCAGCAATAGCAAAATCTATGTATGCTAATGAAGGATACAATTGGACTTCTGATTATTTTGCCACTAATGGTCAGCCAAAAAAGCAACTTAAAAGTAAAACTGCTACTGATGATCAAGCTAATATTGAAGCTCTGATTGATGAATTAGCTGCTCTTTCTGCTGCTGCTGTCTCTGATGATGATTTGTATATTGAGTCAGTTTTGGGTAATTTTGGAGTAACAAGTTGTTCAGGTGTTATAGGTTACCTTGATACGGAGTATGGTTACTCTCAAGAAGAGTCTTGTTCATGGGATGGCGGAGGTTCACCAATGTTTAATTTTGGTGGAATGAGTATTGGTGATTATTGTCCTGCTTCTTGCGATCCTGATGCAGTTACTTTAACTGGTAGTTATATGTTTGATGAAAATGGATTTGAGCCAGTACAGTTAATTGTTAAAGGAATCATGGGTTCATGTTTTTACTACCAAGGAACATCTGTTTATTTAAGTCCAGCTAAAATGGATGTTGAAAATGACTTAGATGCTTTAACAGTTGATACAGATTACACAACCATGCAACATCACTTTGATGAGTCCTTTGATTACTTAGGTGCACCAATCGATATGTCAATAGCTAATCCTGACGATGGTAATTATTGGGGTAAATATGCTAAGAAAACTACAGGTGGAGGTTTATCTACAATTGATAATTTAATGCAAGATGGTTTCATTGCAGGTCGTCATGCCATAAATAATATGGATTATGATGCTCGTGATCAGGCTATTACTACTATTCAGAATGAATGGGAAATGATTCCTGTAGCTTCAGCATTATATTATTTAAATTCTTCAGCTGATGCTATTGCAGATGCTGCTGTTAGAAATCATGCTTTGTCTGAAGCGATTGCATTTATGTCGGCACTTAAATGGAATTCTAGATCAAGTGTGATTACTGATCCTTCACAAGTTGATGATATGATCGCTATGTTAGGAGATGATTTAAATCTCATTACTGCTACCGACATTGCAAATACAAGAGATGCGCTTGCTGCCGCATATGGCATTACAAATGCTTCAGATTTTTAATAATAACTTAAATTACACTAAGCCACCTGTGAGAGCAGGTGGCTTTTTTAGATATGAAAACACTTAAATCATTCACAATTTTTCTTTTAGCTGTTACTTCATTCGTATCCTGTGGTCCAGATGCCATTGAAGAAGTTGAATTTTCAGATTTGTTTCAGAATGTCGCTGATAATATTATTGTACCTCGCTACAGTAATTTTGATAATGCTCTTTCTGATTTGAATTTAGAGTTAAACAATTTTAATAATTCAGAATTATCAAGTCTTGAATCGCTTCAGCAAAAGTTTATTGATACTTATCTTTCTTGGCAGACAGTTTCAGCATTTGAATTTGGCCCTGCAGGTGAGATAAGCGTTTTGTTAAGATCAAATATTAATAACTTTCCTACCGATGAATCTAGAATAGAGTCTAATATTCAAAATAACGATTACAATTTAGATGTAGCTTCTAATTACAGTGCTAAAGGACTTCCAGCATTAGACTATATACTTTTTCATGCTTCTCAGGATGAACTTCTAATGGAGCTAGCAGATGAATCTAGAGTAAATTATATGAAAGACTGTGTTTCTAATATGAAATCTAGAGTAGACTATGTCGTAAATGCTTGGGATGCATATAGAAATGTTTTTGTGGGCTCAGAGGGTAATGATCAAAACAGTTCACTGAGCTTGTTTTTTAATTATTTCCTTTATGACTATGAGCAAATTAAGCGAAATAAATTTGCCTTGCCAGCAGGTTTTGCAACAGAATATGGTATTCCTATATCTATGGATACGTCCAAAGTAGAAGGGCTTTATAGTGCTACATCTTTGGAATTAATCTCTGCTAATTTAAGAGCATTAGAAGACCTTTATTTGGGAGTAGGAGAAAATGGTGTTGATGGTATTGGAATTTATGAGATGTTAAAAGAATATAATGCTGTTTCTACAGTTGTGGAAGGGGATTTATCTGAAGCTATAGCAAATCAGTTTGTTATTTGTAAAGAACTGGTAAATGAATTTTCTAATGATTTACCTTATGAAATTATAAACAATATTTCTCAGGTTCAAGAAACATCAAATGAACTTCAAAAAATGGTGCCTATGATTAAAAATGACATGCGATCTTATTTTTCTGTCACTGTTACATTAGGCGATTCGGATGGTGATTAATTCAAATTTTAATATTTCAAAAATAAGTCAATGGAGTTATGCTGAAACAAGTATAGCTCCATTGGTTGTTTTTCGTATTATTTTTGGGTTGATGATGTTTGTTGGAATTCTTCGTTTTTGGCTTAAAGGCTGGATTCATGATTTCTTTATTCAACCGGATCATTTTTTTCATTACTTCGGGTTTGAATGGGTCAAACCTATGGGAGAGTTTGGAATGTACACCATATTTGGTCTTTTATTAATCTCTTCATTATCCATAGCTTTAGGGCTTTTTTATAGAGCATCGAGTATTCTGTTTTTTGTTCTTTTCACCTACGTTGAGCTTATTGATGTTACTAATTATCTAAATCATTATTATTTTATTAGTCTGGTTTCTTTTTTAATGTGTTTTCTGCCGGCCAATCGTTCTTTCTCTCTAGATATATGGAACAATCATGAAAAGATTCTTAAAAGTATTCCGAATTGGACCATAGGGATTCTTAAATTTCAATTGGGTTTGGTTTATTTTTTTTCAGGTATTGCCAAGTTAAATTATGACTGGTTGTTTGATGCTATGCCTATGAGTATATGGTTGCAAGCAAAAATGCATTGGCCAATATTAGGAAGCCTTTTTACCGAAAAATGGATGGCTTACAGCTGTAGTTGGGCAGCTTGTATTTTTGATCTTACAGTCGCCTTTTTTCTTCTTTCTAAGCGGTATAGACCAATAGCTTATTTTGTTTTGGTGATTTTTCATGTCATTACTGGTTTGATGTTTCCAATTGGGATGTTCCCTTGGATCATGATCTTGGCAACATTGATCTTTTTCTCACCAGATTTTCATGAGAAAATTATTGCTTTTATACGTTTGATATTTAATTTGAAACAAGCAACTTCATCAGGCCACAATTCATTAGCTTTGGCTGGTTTTAAAAAGAAGTTTTTAACAGGCTTTTTATTGACTTATGTGTTCTTTCAAATGCTGTTTCCTTTTCGCTATTTGCTTTATCCTGGAGATTTGTTTTGGACTGAGCAAGGCTATCGGTTCAGTTGGCGTGTGATGCTGATAGAGAAAGCAGGTACTGCATTTTTTTATGTTACCGATCCTGAGACGGGAAATAGAGGTGAGGTAAATAATTGTGATTTTTTAACGCCCAATCAAGAAAAAATGATGGCCACACAGCCGGATTTGATTTTGCAGTATGCACACATCATAAAAGAAGAGGTTGAATCTAGGGACTTAAAGAATCCTATTATTAATGCAGAGGTCTATGTGACTTTAAATGGTTCTCGAAGTAAACTTTTTATTGATCCAGAAGTTGATTTAACGACATTACAAGACAATTTTAAACCTAAAGATTGGATCTTAGACAATTAATATGCTCGGATTGAGATCTTTATATATCATCTTATTTTGTTGCGTTTTTACAGCGCAAGCACAGCATGTATTTAAAGGAGCTGTAGTGGATGCACTAAGCTCAGTTTCCATTCCAAATGCACATGTTAAATTGAATGATAGTTATGGTGTTGTGAGTGATGAGAATGGCCGATTTGAACTTTCTGGACTTTCCTCGGGAACTTATCTTTTAGAAGTTTCATGTGTCGGATTTAAAGGGTTTAAAAAGCAAATTAATTTAACTAAAAAAGTGCTCTATTTTGATGTCGTTTTACAGCCTAATGTATTGGAGCTTTCTCAAGTAGATGTTCTGGGGCAAAATGAAAGATTGACAAACATCACCCGTCTGCGTTCTATTGAGGGAACGGCGATCTATGCGTCGAAGAAAAATGAAGTCATATTAATGGAGTCCACGTTAGCAAACAAAGCTACCAATAATTCTCGACAGGTCTATGCTAAAGTTCCTGGATTAAATATCTGGGAGAGTGACGGTTTGGGTCTTCAGCTGGAAATTGGGGCGCGAGGCTTGAGTCCACATCGCACTTCTAATTTTAACACGCGGCAAAACGGTTATGACATTAGTGCCGATGCCTTGGGTTACCCTGAATCTTACTACACGCCTCCATCAGAGGCAATTCAAAAGATTGAAATTGTTCGAGGAGCTGCTTCCTTGCAGTACGGAACACAGTTTGGAGGTTTGTTGAATTTTAGACTAAAAAAAGGTGTAAATAAACCGTTAGAAATTATCGCTAGACAGACTTTAGGTTCCTTCAAATTACAAAATACCTTTGTGAGTTTAGGCGGATCAAAAGGGAAATGGAATTATTACAGTTTTTATCAAAAAAAATCCAGAAATGGTTGGCGTCCGAATTCAAATTCGGAGGCTCAAACGGCATTTTCATCTGTTCAATATCAGGCTAATGACCACTTAGGTTTTGGCTTAGAATTTACGCATATGGATTATCTAGCGCAGCAACCTGGAGGGCTTGATGATGCTACTTTTTTATCGAAACCAGATACCTCATTACGAGCTAGAAATTGGTTTCGAGTTAACTGGAATATAGCTGCGTTTACTGTGGACTATAAATTCAATGAAAGAACTAAATTAAATTCCAGAACATTTGGGCTTTGGTCAAGCCGAGATGCTTTGGGTGTTTTAGATCATATTGATTGGCCGGAAACAGGACAACAACGTGATTTGTTACTTGCTAAATTTAATAATTTTGGTAATGAAACAAGGCTTATACGTCGCTATTTAATAGGTGAATCAGAATCCGTTTTTTTGGGAGGCATTCGATGGTATCGAGGGTTCACTGTTAAAGAACAAGGACTGGCTGACTCTGGTTCAAATGCAAATTTTTCTTTTGAAAATAAACTAGATCATTACGGTTCATATTTTGAGTTTCCGAGCCTAAATAAGGCTGTTTTTGTAGAAAATTTAGTGCGTGTAAACGATTGTATTTCTATAACGCCAGGCTTCAGGTACGATCGAATTGTAACCGAGTCTGATGGTTTTTTTCATGCTTTGGTTAACGACAGTTTGTATTACACAAACAACTGCAAAAAGTTAGAGAGAGGTATTTTTCTTGCTGGATTAGGTGCCAGTTATAAATGCTTTGTAGGAGGTGAAACATATGCCAATTTTTCTCAAAATTACAGAGCCATAAATTTTAACGACATGCAGGTGATTAATTCTAATATTGTGATTGATCCTGATCTTGAAGACGAGAAAGGTTTTAACATAGACTTGGGTTTAAGAGGAATGGCATGGGGTGTATTAGAATATGATTTAAGTGTCTTTTATTTAAATTATTCCAATCGAATAGCGTATTTGTCGAAATATTATACAGAAGACACAGCACCTACACCTGGACTTTTATATACAAGTTACCGATTTAGTACCAATATTGGCGATTCTAAAACTTTGGGAATTGAATCGTATGTGTCATGGAATGTCTTTAAATCTTTCACTGACATTGAAACACAAGCTTTAAATCTCTTTTTGAATACATCATTTCAGAAAGGTACTTATGTGCGGTCTGATGAGCCTTCGATTAAAGGAAAAAGATTAGAGTACAATCCAGATATGAATTTAAAATTTGGGCTACAATACCAATACAAAAGTTTTGCGAGTTCTTTGCTCTATTCGTATACGAGTAGTCAATTTGCAGATGCACAAAATACCATAAGTCCTACTCAAAATGCCTTGTTTGGTGAAATACCTTCTTATTCAGTACTCGATTTGTCTACCAAGTATGAAAAAGAGCGTTTTATAATTGAAGCAGGGGTTAATAATTTACTCGACCGTTCTTATTTTACTCGCCGAGCAACAGGGTATCCGGGCCCTGGAATTATACCTTCGGATAAAAGGAATTATTATTTAAGTTTACAATTCAAAATATAACCATTCGTGAAGCTTGTAAATTTTAAGTAATATAATTTTGAATATTAATTAAAACCTAAAAAAAAGTAATGAAAAAGTTAATTTACATAACAGCTGTCATTCTATTATTTAGCAGCTGTTCTAATAACACAAAAACATCAAATGAAGTTAATCTTTACAGTCAGCGTCATTATGATGTAGATAAGATGCTTTTTGAGCGATTTGAAGAGCTTACGGGAGTAAAGGTGAATGTAGTTAAAGCCAATGCTGATGAGCTGCTAGAGCGTTTAAAAAATGAAGGCGAAAATAGCCCTGCGGATTTATTTGTTTCAGTAGACGCAGGAAAACTTCATAAAGCAACTGAGCTTGGCCTACTACAAAAAATATCTAATTCATCTATTTTAGACAATATTTCTGATGATTTGGAAGATAAGAATGGTTATTGGGTTCCTATGACTTACAGATCGAGAATTTTAGTTTATAGTAAAGAAAGGGTAAAAGCCAATGAATTATCTACTTATAGTGATTTGATTGATGAAAAGTGGAAGAATCGAATTTTAGTGCGCTCTTCTTCCAATGCATATAACCAAGCCTTATTGTCTTCTATAGTAGCTAATAAAGGTTCTGAAGCGGCTTCTGAATGGGCAAGTAAATTGGTTTCTAATTTCGCTAGAGACCCTAAAGGAAGTGATCGAGATCAAGTTAAAGCTATCGCGGCAGGGCAAGGTGATGTAGCTATTGTGAATTCCTATTATATTGGTCTGTTATTAAGTTCGGATGATGAAGAGCAATTTAAAGCTGGGGAGGCTGTAGGTGTATTTTTCCCAAATCAAGGAGAGGGTGAAAGTGGGGCTCATATCAATATTTCGGGTATTGGTTTAACACAGCATGCTAAAAATAAAGAAAATGCACTTAAACTTATTGAGTTTTTAACTGGTGTTGAGGCACAAACAACTTATTCAAACACGAGTTTTGAATATGCGGTTAATCCTAATGCTAAACACTCTGATATTGTTAGTATTTGGGGAGATTTTAGAAGAGATACATTGGATTTAAATCTTCTAGGTGTTCATCGTGCTAAAGCAATTGAGATTTTTGATAATTCGGGTTGGAAGTAAGACGTAAATTTGTTCAAATTGAACATAAGAAGTGGGTTTTAGCAAGCTTAATCGTAGGCTTGCTATTACTACTTCCTATGTTTTTTTTATTTACCAAGCTTTTTCAGGTCCCTAGTTTTGACTTTTTTTATTTGTGGGACACGCTTTTGCTTGATTACAGTTTCAATACTTTTTATCTGATTTTAATTACAAGTGTATTTGCCATTATTTTTGGTGTTATGCCCGCTTGGTTTGTAAGTAATTATGATTTTAAATTTCGAAACTTTTTCGATTTAGTGCTGTATTTACCTTTGGCCATTCCAACGTATATCATGTCATTTACATACAGTGATTTATTGAGTTATACGGGCCCTTTACAGTTCTTTTTAAGAAAAAACTTACCTGATGTTGCACCTTATTTTAATAACGATTATTTGCAAATTGAAGTGTTGGGTGTTCTTTTAGGATTAGCTTTGTATCCATATGTTTATACGGCATTAAGAGTTTCATTTAGTTTGATAGGTTCATCTTATATTGATGTCGCTAAAAATTTAGGTCTTTCTGATGTGAAAATGTTTTTTAAAGTTGTTTTACCACTTTCTAAACCCGCTTTATTTTCAGGTCTTTTTTTAGTAGTTATGGAAGTTTTAAATGAATACGGTGCTGTAAAGTATTTTGGAGTGAATACTTATACTGCTGGTATATTTAGAGCTTGGTTTTCTATGGGTAGTGAAAATACAGCCATTCAGCTTGCATGCCTGTTGATTTTATTGGTTGGATTTATTTTAATTCTTGAGCGAATGACTCAAAAGCAGTCTAAATTTTATTACCAAACCAACACCAAACAAAAGCCTTTAACAATACCTAAATTATCAACTCGATTTGCCATTTACATGAGTTGTTCTGTGCCTTTCTTTCTTGGGTTTCTAATTCCTTTAATTTACATATTAAACAACAGTATACAGCAGTTTATGATGGTCGATTTCAGTCGTTTATTTACTCTCAGTTTTAATTCAATTAAAGTCTCGTTTATCGCTTCAGTATTCATCATATTAATAGCTTTATTCTTTTTGTATGTTGAGAAAATTTCGAAACTTAAGCTCAATACCACAATAACTAATATAACTTCCTTGGGTTATGTGATACCTGGAGCAGTGATTGGTTTGGCTGTTATTCTTCTTTTTACACAATTCCCATTATTTAATAATCATTTGCTCGTTGGATCATTTTTCGTTCTAATATATGCATATGTTTTTCGCTTTTTAGCTGTGGGTAAGTCGCCTATAAAATCTAGTTTAGATAAGCAGCCGAAAGCCTTTGAAGATACCTCAAAGGTGTTGGGTGTAAGTTCTTTTAAGGCTCTAAGAACCATTCATTTGCCATTAAATAAAATGGCCTTAGTTATCGCTTTTATTGTTACTTTTATTGATCTTTTAAAAGAGCTTCCTATTACTTTAATTTTAAGACCTTTTAATTTCGATACCTTAGCAACACAGACCTATGAATTTGCTGTAGAAGAAATGCTTAAAGCATCCAGCATCTATTCTTTAATGATTATTGTTATCGGAAGTGTTTTGTTAATTTTACTTAAGTATATTACAAACAAACAAATACATGCATTTAGAAGTTTCTAATCTAACTAAATATTACAGTAAGTCTTCACCGGTAATTCAATCCATTGATTTTAGTGTAGGTAAAGGGGAGATAATTTCTTTTATTGGCGATAGTGGGGAGGGTAAGACAACGTTTCTGAAGTGTATTTCTGGTCTGGAAAAAATAAATTCTGGTCGAATTGTACTTAATGATAGGGTACTTAATGATCATGATACATTTGTTAAAGCCCAGGATCGGAAAATAGGTTTCGTTTTTCAGAATTCACCGTTATTCCCTCATCTTAATGTAAAAGATAATGTGCTTTTTAATTTAGAACACATAGATTCAGATAAGGTTAATGATATATTAGAATTAACTAAGTTGACACTCTTGCTCAATAGGTATCCACATCAACTATCTGGTGGAGAGCAGCAAAGAGCTTGTATTGCTCGTGCATTAGTTCGTGAGCCAGATTTGTTATTACTCGATGAGCCATTTAGTAATCTTCATTCGGAAATTAAGAATGCCATTCGAGATGAGATTTATAGAATTATTAAAGCCACAAATACAACGACTATATTAGTGACTCATGATGTTAGTGACTCTCTTCATATTTCAGATAAAATTTTAGTATTTAAATCAGGAGTCATTCAGCAATACGATACACCATTTCATCTTTACAATGAGCCAAGTAATTATTATTGTGCCAAGATATTAGGGTCTATAAATAAGTACTATGCTGATAATAAAACTTTTTATATTCGTCCTGAAAATATAAATATTGTTGCTAAATCTATACATAAGTTAACAGTAGAATCGTCTCATTTTAAGGGTAAAGAGTATCAAATTACAGCAAAGTATCAAGATGAATCATGGACATTGTATAGTCCTTTACCTTATAAGCTTCAGGATGTTATTTATGTTGATTTTGATGAAGAAAAATGTATCGATCTTTGTTAAGCGCTATTTATTTTAGCCCCAAATAAATTTTACATCTCGAATCATAGAGTCTGATAGAGATTTGTCTACAGGGCAAGTCAATGCAGCTTTTTCAAGAATATTTTTAGTTTTTTCATCAGCCGAAAGTGGAATATTAATAACAATGATGACCTGGGCTATTCTCCGCGGACCAGAAGCCATGATTTTTTTTACTTCTGCGGAGGCACCTTCAATATTGATGTTCATTTCATCTGCTTTAATGCCCATAATTGTAAGCATACACGAAGCTAATGCTGTTGCAACCAGATCGGTTGGTGAAAAGGCTTCTCCTTTTCCTTTATTGTCTGTGGGTGCATCTGTAATAATTGTGTTTCCAGAGCGAATATGTGTGGCCTCAGTCCTTAGAGCGCCTTTATAAATTACTTTTGATGTCATTTTTCTGTTTGCTTAACTTTAATGACAAAGGTACAAAATACCTGTAAAGCTTGATATTTGTTGAGTGGATGATGTGTACATATGGCATATTCGCGACAATTTGACAGGAAAAATCTAATGGCATAAGAATTGACTAATGTTAGTCAGATTTTTAAAATTAAAATAATAAATTAAGCTTATGGCTACAGGAAAAATTAAAGTGACAACGGAAAATATATTTCCGATCATTAAAAAGTTTTTGTATTCGGATCACGAGATCTTCTTGAGAGAATTGGTGTCGAATGCTGTTGATGCGACTTCTAAGTTAAAAGCCCTCTCCTCATTGGGAGAAGTGAAAGGAGATGTTGGTGCTCCATTAGTTGAGGTTAAGGTTGATAAAAAAGCAAAGACAATTACGATTTCTGACAATGGTATTGGTATGACTTCTGAAGAGGTCAAGAAATACATCAATCAGGTTGCTTTTTCAGGTGCAGAAGAGTTCGTAAAGAAGTACGATGATAAATTAGATGATGCGGGGATTATAGGTCATTTTGGTCTTGGCTTTTATTCTGCTTTTATGGTGGCAGAGAATGTGGAAATATTCACAAAATCTTATCAAGATGAGCCTGCCGTTAAGTGGTCGTGTGATGGTTCGCCTAAATTTAAATTAAACGAAACGGATAAAGAAACCCGAGGTACAGATATCGTTCTTCATATTGCTGAGGACTCAGTTGAGTTTTTAGAAGATGCGCGAATTTCTGAATTACTTAATAAGTATTGTAAATTCTTACCGGTTGAAATTAAGTTTGGGACAAAGGAAATTACCAATAAAGAAGGTGAAGGAGATGATGCAAAAGAGGTAAAGGAGACAGTAGATAATATTATTAACAATCCTACTCCTGCATGGACAAAGTCGCCTTCAAGTCTTAAAGATGATGATTACAAGTCATTCCATAGAGAGTTGTATCCAATGAACTTTGAGGAGCCATTGTTTCATATTCACTTAAATGTAGATTATCCGTTCAATTTAACTGGGATTTTATATTTCCCAAAGTTGAAACAGAATGTAGATATGAACAAAAACAGAATACAATTGTATTGTAATCAAGTTTTTGTGACAGACTCGGTAGAAGGAATTGTACCTGAATTTTTAACCATGTTACAAGGTGTAATCGATTCTCCAGACATTCCACTTAACGTTTCTCGTTCTTATTTACAATCTGATGCCAATGTGAAGAAGATTTCTTCTCACATTACAAAGAAGGTTGCTGATAAATTAAATGAGATGTTTAAGGGAGATAGAAAAGCTTTTGAAGAGAAGTGGGAAGACATGAAGGTTATTGTTGAATACGGAATGCTTACCGAGAAAAAATTCTTTGACAAGGCCGAAAAGTTTGCTTTATATCAAAATGTTGATGGTGCATATTCTACTTGGGCAGAGTATCTTGACAAGATTAAGGTAAATCAAGTAGATAAAGACGGTAAAACGGTTGTTCTGTATACAAACGATAAAGAAGCTCAACACAGTTATATAACTGAAGCTAAAGAGAAATCTTATGATGTTTTGGTGTTGGATGGACCTATAGTTAGTCATCTGATTCAAAAATTGGAAACTGAAAAGGAGAATATTTCTTTTGTTCGAGTGGATGCGGACGCTATGGATAAATTAATTCAGAAAGGTGAAGAGATTCCTTCAGTTTTGTCTGAGGCTGATGAAACGTCTCTAAAAGAAACGATTGAAGGGGTTTTACCTAAAGAGCAGTATACGGTTCAATTTGAAAGCATGAGCCCTACGTCTTCTCCTTTTACGATTACACAATCAGAATTTATGCGTCGAATGAAAGAGATGAGTGCTACTGGAGGTGGTGGAATGTTCGGAATGAATAATATGCCTGAAATTTACAATCTTGTGGTAAATGGAAACCATCCTTTGGTGTCTAAAGTCATAGGGGAAAAAGATGCAGATGCACAGAAAACCATGTTAAAAGAAGCAACTGATCTTGCCAAGCTTTCACAAGGTTTGTTAAAAGGTGAGGAGCTTACTTTATTTATCAAAAATCGTTATAAAGATTTGGTGTAAATATAAAATCTTGTTTTAATTAAAGGCTTTATCGAAAGATAAAGCCTTTAATTATGTAGTATTGCCAATGGTCAATAGCTATTAGGATATAATTCCTGAACCTAAAAGTTCATCATCTGAATACCATACCACAAATTGACCAGGTGCAATTCCTCTTTGGTCATGCTCAAAAATGATGTATAAACCGTCTTCTTTTTGGTGAAGCGTGGCTTGTTCTAATGGTTGCCTGTATCGTATTCGAGATTTTACATCTAATGTTTCTCCAGTGTTTAATTTGAGGTCATCGCGAACCCAATGAATGTCTGAGTTAGGGACTTTTAGTGCGGGTCGGAATAATCCTTTGTGATTTGTTCCTTGACCTACATATATAGTGTTATTTTTTGTGTCTGTGTCAATCACAAACAGGGGTTCTACTTTTCCTCCCACATTAATGCCTTTACGTTGACCGATAGTGAAGTAATGTGCACCGTTATGTTGGCCTACTTTTTCACCTACTTCAGGCGTGTAAATATAATGCTGGCTTAAGCCTTGTAGTGCTTCGAGTGAAGTGTTGCCTTTGTTAAATTCTTTGTTGGCCTGGAAAAGAGGGTGTTCTTGATCAATTTCAATAATGTCTCCTTTTTTTGGTTTTAATTGCTGTTGCAGAAATTCAGGGAGTTTTACCTTACCTATAAAACAAAGACCTTGGGAGTCTTTTTTTTCTGCTGTGCTTAATCCGGCTTCAGAGGCAATTTTTCTTACTTCAGATTTTTCTAAATGACCAATAGGGAAGAGGGCTTTAGAAAGTTGTTCTTGATTTAACTGACAAAGAAAATAACTTTGATCTTTATTTTTATCAAGTCCCGCTTTTAGTTGAAAAATTTCTTTTCCATTTAGATTAATAATTTCCTTTCTACAGTAATGACCGGTTGCAACATAATCCGCATTTAGTTGCATGGCAGCTTTTAAGAATATATCGAATTTTATTTCGCGATTACATAAAATATCAGGATTTGGCGTTCTTCCTTTTTGGTATTCTGCAAACATATAGTCTACAATACGTTCTTTGTATTCTTTACTTAAGTCAATGGTTTGGTAAGGAATGTTAAGAGTTTCAGCAACAGACATCGCGTCCGAACTGTCTTCTATCCATGGGCATTCATTTGAGATGGTAACTGATGTGTCGTGCCAGTTTTTCATAAACAGACCAATCACTTCATAACCTTCTTGTTGCAATAAATAGGCGGCAACGCTAGAGTCGACTCCACCGGAGAGGCCAACCACAACTCTTTTCATATTATAAGGTTTCATACAAAGATAATAATAGCAATGAGATTATTCTTCTTCAATGTAGAAGTTTATAGAGGCACTTTTATCCATGTTTGAGCGCATAATATGTGTTTTATTATAGCCCTCGTATTGAATGTTTATAGCTGTTGTGTTTGGAGGGATTTCTCCTAAGTTTTCGGCAAAGAAAACCAATTCATTGACTTGGTTTTTTGTTAATTCTATATCTAATGAATGTTTTTCTTTAGCGATTTCATAATTACGCAAGATCCATTTCCCATTAAGGCTTAAAGAGACTCGGTCTCCATCTACACGTTCGTTATCCCATACTGAAAGGATTAGTTTTTTTGAGCTTACAGTAATTACTTTTTGGACTTCTACATCTCTTTTTTGAAGTGAAAGAGGTTTTATTCCAGATCCGCCTTTAACCTGCATTAATCTGTGTCTTCCTTCCTCACTGGAGCTGATCATAAATTCATTGTAATCATTTGTTAAATAGGTGTTTACAAGTTGAATGTTCTCGTCAAGTTCTCGTTCTAGGTCAATGTTTTTTAAGTCAAATAATAGTGCTTTTTCCTTATAATATCCTGTAAGTAAAACTTTGCTGTATTGGTTGATTGAAAGTTCGTGAAAATTATTTTTTGCACGCAATTCACGAATCATTTTTTGTTGGTTCAAATTCCAAAAATTAACGATTCCATTTTGACTCCAGGTCATTAATATTTCAGGTGAATAATACATGGATTTTACAAACCTACTAGAGTATTCATTTTTGATTTCAAAATCAGTCTTTTTTTCGTTATTTAAATCGATTATTTTTATCGAATAATTATCCGTAATTACAAGTTTTTTATTTATTTTATTTAAGCTTGCATCATATACTGTAAAAGGGTTTTTGTAAAATATAGAATCTTTTTCAGGATAGAAAAAATCTTTGTGAAATATAGTTCCATTTTCATCTCCAATTAACACAGAATTTTCATCGTAAAAAATAGCAAAACTGGGGGTGTTTTTAATGTCAAAATTAACGAGTGTATCTTGACCAGAAAAACTCCAAATTTTAACTTTTTTATCATCGCTAGAAAAGGTTAAAAAATACTCTCCATTTTCTGAAAATTCAATTCTGTTAATTTTTCCGAAATGTGCTTTTATTGAACTGATTAATGCTTTGTTTGGAATGTCCCAGTAATTTATGTAACCTGAAAAGTCGCCACTTAGAAGAATTTCTTCTTGTGGTGTGAAGGTAATTATTTCAGATTTTTGACTGTTACCAACAAAGGATTTTATGAGCTCAACTTCTTGAGCCTTAGAGCTTAAGAATATTGATATGAATATTGGTATTAATATTTTATTTGCTTTCTTCAATTTTTAGTTTTGAGCTTGCTAAGCTACTACTTTTTGCAAATTATTTTGTAATTATTTTTCAGTACAAATTATGTTAAATTACTACAAATAAAGATCTAATTATGTAGATTGTTTATTTATGCTAATTTTTCTACTAAATTTTGCGATAAATTCCTTATATTAGCAGACTAATAAAATAATTATATCCCCGGGATTATGAAAAGGATTTATTGTTGCCCCTTTCTTTTGATATTTCTTTGCTTTATTCTAAGCTTAGAATCAGCAGTTTACGCTCAAAATTCCATTGACTTTTCGTTCGAAAAGACAGGTCCAAATCACTCTGTTCTAGTTTTACCAGTATGGCATCCTGTGATTAAAGAATTGCAACAAATGGACTCAATACCTGCAGATATGGTTCTGGGTTTTCATGGAGATTCTTTAGCTACAGGTGATAAGGTAGGTGTTTTTTATATTGACAATAAAGAAAATTTCAAGTGTGCAGGTTCATTAGACTGGAAATCTAACGACTTTAATATGTTACCAGTTTGGGGGCAGTACCCTCCAGGAACAGATAATGGCATGGAAATTGGGGAAAGAATGATATGGATGGCTCAAAAAAATGACGATTCTATTTATCAAATCGAAGCTACTTACCAAAAGCCTTTAATGGCTATTTA
>NTKG01000060.1 GCA_002457305.1 Bacteroidetes bacterium MED-G21
TCAAAAACGATTTGATATTCAGGAATTTACTCAAGAAGAGCCTTATTTTAAGGCAGTTGTATCTTCATTTCATGAGACAAAACCATCTAAAGGGGATAAAGAATTTGCTGCTTTGGTAGAAAGTGTGAAAGATGTTGCACTTCAGATTATAAAAGATTCTCCTAATATTCCTTCTGAAGCTTCTTTTGCCATAAAAAATATTGAAAGCGACTCTTTTCTCGTGAACTTTGTGGCTTCTAATATGAATATCGATGTTAAGGACAAGCAAAAGTTATTAGAGCAGCCCAATCTTGAAGAACGAACAAAGACATCTTTAATTCACTTGAATCATGAGATAAATATGATTCAAATGAAGAATGAGATTCAAAATAAAGTCCGTGTAGACATAGATGAACAACAACGAGAGTATTTTTTAAATCAACAATTAAAGCAAATTCAGGAAGAACTTGGTGGAAACTCTCACCATGAAGAAGTTGAAGAGATGCGTATAAGGGCTCGTGATAAGAAGTGGTCTAAAGATGTTGCTGTTCAGGTAGAAAAAGACTTGAAGAAATTGCAGCGTTTAAACCCTCAGGTTCCAGATTATTCCATTCAACGTAATTATTTAGAAACTGTATTAGAATTACCTTGGGATCATTATTCTAAAGATAAGTTTGATTTAAAACGTGCAGAGAATGTTTTAGACAAAGATCATTATGGTCTTGAAAAGGTGAAGGAACGTATTATAGAGCATTTGGCAGTATTGAAATTGAAAGGAGATATGAAATCTCCGATACTCTGTTTATTCGGACCTCCAGGGGTTGGTAAAACTTCTTTGGGTAAATCAATAGCCGAAGCTTTAGGACGGGAATATGTTCGTATGAGTTTAGGCGGATTAAGGGATGAGTCTGAGATTCGAGGTCACCGTAAAACTTATATTGGTGCGATGCCTGGTAGAATTATACAATCTATTAAGAAAGCGGGAACTTCAAATCCAGTTTTTGTTCTTGATGAAATTGATAAGTTGGCCATAGGAAGTCAGGGTGATCCTTCCTCGGCTTTATTGGAAGTGCTAGATCCAGAGCAAAATTCAACTTTTTATGATAATTATCTTGAAATGGGATATGATTTATCGAAAGTCATGTTTATTGCAACAGCAAATTCTTTAAATACCATTCAGCCTGCTTTAAGAGATCGTATGGAGATTATTGATATTAGTGGTTATACGATGGAGGAGAAAGTACAGATTTCTAAAAGGCATCTTTTACCCAAGCAGTTAAAAGAGCATGGTTTAGATAATGATGCTTTAAAGCTTGGAAAAAAAGAGTTTGAACAAGTTGTTGAAGGATACACAAGTGAGTCGGGAGTTCGTGGCTTAGATAAGAAATTAGCTAAGTTGGTGCGATATGCTGCTAAAAGTATAGCAATGGGAGAATCGTATGAATCTGAATTAGATAAAGATTCGATTGTTGAAATTCTTGGTGCGAATCGTTATAGTAAAGATAAATACCAAAATAATGATGTTGCAGGTGTTGTAACCGGATTAGCATGGACATCGGTAGGAGGTAGTATTTTATTTATAGAGTCTAGCTTAAGCCCCGGAAAAGGAAAGTTGACACTCACTGGTAACTTAGGAAAGGTAATGAAAGAGTCGGCTAGTTTAGCCTTAGAGTTTATTAAATCGAATTACGATAAATTTGAATTGAATCCAGAAGTTTTTAATAAATGGGATGTTCATATTCATGTACCTGAAGGCGCTGTTCCTAAAGATGGGCCTTCAGCAGGAGTTACAATGTTGACATCATTGGTGTCTTTGTTTCTTCAGAAAAAAGTAAAAAAGAGTTTGGCAATGAGTGGTGAAATAACGCTTAGAGGTAAAGTGTTACCTGTTGGTGGAATTAAAGAAAAGATTCTTGCTGCTAAACGTGCTGGTATTAAGGAGATTATTCTTTGTAAAGACAATGAAAAGGATGTTCTTGAAATTAAAGCCGATTATCTAAAAGGTTTGACATTCAATTATGTTGAAGATATGATGCAGGTGGTTGATATCGCTCTTACCAATCAAAAAGTAATTACTCCAAAATCTTTATAAATTAAACATAATTAAAAAAAAACAAAGCCCATAATTTTTATGGGCTTTGTTTTTTGATATCAGCATGTTAATTATTTAGCATGACTGGCATAACCAACATTAAGATGTCTTCGCCATCTTGAGAATTTCCTTCTGGAAGTAAAATTCCTGCACGATTAGGTGCTGACATTTCAAGGTGGATTTGTTCTGTTTCAAGACTTGATATCATCTCTAATAAGAAACGTGAGTTGAAACCAATTTCTATGTCAGATCCTTCATATTGGCATGATAAGCGTTCGTCTGCTTTGTTAGCGAAATCTATATCTTCAGCAGAGATATGCATTTCGTTTCCGGCAATTTTTAAGCGTATTTGGTGTGTTGTCTTGTTCGAGAATATAGAAACTCTTTTTACAGAGTTTAAGAAAGACAAACGATCAATTGTTAGTTTATTTGAGTTTTCTTGCGGAATTACTGCATTATAGTTGGGGTATTTTCCGTCTATTAAACGACAAGTTAAAGTAATAGATCCAAAGTTAAATTTAGCATTTGTTTCGTTGTACTCTATTTTAACATCTTCATTTGCAGCAGCTAAAATTCCTTTTAAGATATTTAAAGGTTTTTTAGGAAGAATGAATTCTGCATTCTGTTCACTTTTTATGTCATAACGCGTATAACGAACCAATTTATGTGCATCTGTAGCGACTAATGTTAAGCCTGAATCACTAAACTTGCAAAATACGCCTGACATGACTGGGCGAAGGTCATCATTTCCTGTGGCAAAAATGGTTTTATTAATTCCCATAGCAATAATATCAGAGTGAATTAATGCAGTACTTGATGCTTCAATAGCTGGGGCTTTAGGGAATTCGCTTCCATTTTGAAATGCTAAAGCATACTTACCTTGGTCAGAACTAATTTCTAATGAGTTCTTGTCGTTATCTATTAAGAACGTCAGAGGTTGTTCAGGGAATGTTTTAAGTGTGTCTAAAAGGAGTTTTGCAGGAATAGCCACACTTCCATTTTCATCTGCTTCAACTTTTAGCGAGGTAGACATTGTTGTTTCAAGATCTGATGCAGAAATGGTAAGGTCATTATCTGAGATTTCAAACAAGATGTTATCTAGAATTGGAAGTGTATTACTGGAATTGATTACGCCACTTATCGTTTGAATTTGTTTTAAAAGTTTTGAGCTGGAAACAATAAACTTCATAGTGTTGTTGGTTTTATTTCACAAACTCAAATATAATTATATGAGTAAAGCAGGGCTATTTTGTATCAGTTGGTTTATTCACAATTCCATAGTACTTTTTAACAAATTTTAAATCTGGAAATAGAAAAGTGAATTATTCATTTTACTAAATAATTTATAAACAAAGAAGTTATTTTTTTAGTTCAGATAATTTTTTCATTAATTTCTTAAATGTGTTTGTTTGAATTACCATCCAATCTTCATTGTTTACAAAGGCAAACATCCTATCCGGATCTTGCATAGTAATATCTCCATCAACATATATCGTTTTTTCGGCTTTTTTGTTAAATACTTTAATAGCAGTGCTTTCATTATCTATAGTTGTTACATTGAGTTCAAAGAGTGGTTGTGTTTTTATAAGGGAGTCAATGTTTAGCGTGCCAGTAACAAAACTTTCAGCATAAAGTTTTCGGAAAGAGGCAATGTATGTTTCTATAGCCTTTGGATTATGTTGTATCATTTCATTTGTTTCAAAGTCTGATAATTGGTAGCCCATATTCGTCTTTGTTATTTGAAAAGATTCATCTTTTTCATTGACATTATAGTATTGCATCTTAACAGATGCGATATTTCGATTATCGTAATTTATTACTGTTTTATCTCTCCATAGATATTCTTGAGTAAAGAATCTGCCAGATAAATAACCTTTAAATCCTGGTATATGAACTGCATAGGGTTCTAAGGCACCTTTAAGCATCATGAATGTGGCTGTAAGTTCTTTATTTTCACTGCCAACATAAATTATTTTCTCTTTACCATTTTTTAACTGTACTTCTACTTTTATACCTTTAACAGCAAGGTTACCTATAACATTGTCACGCATAGATAAGGGTACAGGGTGAGCAATTTCCATTCTTTGGAGAGTTTGAAGTAGGTAGAATATACCTGACTTTCTTGCTTTATATTTTCCGTTAACTGTCCATGAGTTTTCATTTTGGCGATTTAAAACTGCAATTTCAGGAGCTTTTGATGATAAAGTTACTTTAATGACTTCACTTGTATCTGCTATAGAGAAGTCTCTTCTGTCTGTTCGTGTTATAGAATTATCTTGTTTAGATAACAAATAGATGCATGCACCTAAAAAAAGAATAACAATAATGTATAGGATGTTTTTATTTTTCATTTGAGTATTTTTTCTTTCTTGCATATTGCTTAAAGATTCCAAAAATTATAACTAGTGCTATTGGTATTATAAGATTAATGATTTGCCAAAAATTTCTTTCAAGGTTTATTTTTTGTGAGTCAAGTAAACGCATTTTTAATTCTCTTGTTCTCACTGCTATTAGCGCATCTTCTTCTAAGAGATAGTCTATGGCGTTTAGAATAAAGTCTTTATTTCCATATTGTCGTTTTTCATAATTATCATAACCGAGGGGAAGTGCTGCGCCTCTTGAGATCTGATTTTGAGCAATATCTCCATCTGAAATCACAATCATTCTATTTGGCTTACTAGATTTAATAAACGGAAGTTCATTGCTTAATTTGTTAATTCTATTTTTGAATAAAGATTCAAATGTACCTTCTAGTAAAACTGCTATTGCTGCCTGTTGTATATTAAAGTCATTTTGAGCTGGTTGCTCTAATGCTTTTTGAAGACTGATTTCATAGGGTGTATTTACCAATCTTGAATAAGGAGATGTGTGCAGAAGTATTGTTTTATTTATTTTTGTGTTGGTTTTTATGGTATCGATACTGCTTACAAAATCAAATTTTACAGCATTTAAATTGTTTGTGATTGGGTGGTTTAATGTTGGAATAGAAACTGGAAAGTATCTCCAAGGTAATAGCTCCCATTGAGGAATATCATTAACGAAGCTTATAGGAACAGGTATTTTAGATGAAGAAATATCCTCCACTAAATTGCTGTTGATACGAACACCATATTTAAAAAGTTGGTCGCCCAGATTCAAGTCTCTTAAAGTAGAAGCTATGAAGGAGCCTTTATTAGATAATGAGTCCATATCAGCATTTGTTGCATCAATCATCCAAATCACTTTACCGCCATTCATAATGTATTGATCGATAAAGTATTTGTCTAAATTTTCAAATGTCGATTTTGGTTTCGCGATTAAGAGTAGCTTTTTAAGTTTTAGGTCTCTTAATTTTTTTTTCAAATTGGGCTTTCCAAGAGAGTCTACTTCAAATTCTCTTAAATCAATTTCATCAACAGAATATTGCTCAGTTAAGGAGTTTCTTAAATCTTTAATATCAATACCATCTAATTCACCATGCCCCTTTAAAAAGGCAATACTAGGTTTTAAAGAAGAGCGTAATTGTTTTATAGCGTTAGTAAATTCATATTCAAGTTCACGAATAGATTGTTCTAAATTTTGATCAGGACTACTTGCAATTTGATTTTTTAGTAATTGTACTGCAATTTCGTTGGCACCAAATTTTACGATTGCCCCAGGGATAATAATTTTCTCGGAATAACTATCGCCATTTTTAACTTGAAGGTTTGTTGGGTTTAAGCCCTTCTCGTAGAGTTGCTTCAAGATTTCATTTCTTGTTTTATCGTCTTTGCTTTCTGTTGGGTTTATAAATGTAAATTGGATAAAATCATTCTGAGTTTTAAATTCTGATAAGATTTGTTTTGTTTCGAGACTCAGGCGTTCAATACCTGCAGGAAAATCGCCTTCTAAATAAACTTCAATATAGATGTAGTCATCAATTTCTGAAAGCAGTTTCTTAGAAGCTTTCGAAAGCGAATATCGACCTTCTTTTGTTAAGTCAAAACGATGGTAAACCATTGAGCCAATAATATTAATAAGTATAATAATGATGAAAATACTTATCAATTGAATGATATCTTTATTTCTATTTTTCATCACCATTTTCTGCTTTTAATTGAAATGGTACTAGCAAAAATGAAAAGGAGTATGACACTTATGAAATATAATAGATCTCTGGTATCTATAACCCCCCTACTAATGGCATTATAATGGTAATTGACTCCTAATTTCTCTACACTTAATTCCATTCCTGTGTATGATAACAGTGCGGCTATTTGTTCAAATCCTATAAAAAAGAAAAAGCATATAAAGAGTGCTGAAATAAAAGATAAGATTTGGCTTTCTGTTAAACTAGAAGCAAATAAACCTATTGATACGTATACGCCAGCAAGGAAAATTAACCCTATGTAAGATCCTATTGTTGCTCCCCAGTCTAGATTTCCTTTGGGTTGCCCTAAAGCGTATATACTGAAAAGATAAATCAGTGTTGGGGCTAGAGCAATTAGGCACAAAATGATAGCTGCAATATACTTTCCTAAAACTAATTTAAATTCAGTAATAGGTTTCGTAAGAAGTAATTCAATAGTACCAATTTTAATCTCGTCTGAGAATAAACGCATAGTTAATGCTGGGATTAAAAATAAAAACACCCATGGGGCTAAAAAGAAAAGTCCGTCAAGACCCGCATATCCTGAATCTAATAAATTAAATGATCCTGGAAAAATCCATAGAAATAATCCGTTAAGAATTAAAAACACTAACATAACCATGTAACCCGACAAAGAGCTTAGAAAGCTGTTTAGTTCTTTTTTTATAATACTTGTCATAGTACTTCATTTATTTTTTTTGTACTCCAAGCTTCTGGCTTTTTATTAAATAATATTTTTGTTTTACTCCAAACATCTTTAAATAATTCAGAGTTTCTATAATTATTTAAATCGTCTTCATAATCCCACCAGCTATATGTGAAAATAACATTTACTTCATTAATATCTTCTAGCATCTCTATACGATTACATCCTTTTTGAGAAATAATTTTTTGTTTATTTTCTTCAAATATCGTTTTAAAATTTGATATATACTCAGCGTGGAAACTCAATTTTACGATTCTAATTATCATAGGAACTCGATGCTAATTCTATCTTTTACTTTTATTCCTAGTAAACCACTTGCACCATTTGATAGGTTAGCATCTCCTTTATTAATCGCAATTTCTAGATGTCCAGCCGAATTAAATAGTGCAAGCATTTCTCCTTCAGGAACTTGACTGTAAGACTTGTGAAGGTTTGTAATTTTGTTTCTTCTAGGTAGTCTTATTTCGTATGTTTTACCAGCAACAGATTCTTTGAAGAACTTTTCAGTAATATTGCTAATGACATTTCCGTAATGATCTATATAGATGACCTGACCGCTTAAAATCTTTCGGTCTGCTGATAGAGTAGGTTGGAAGTCTTTAACCTCTTTTAGTTGGTTTATTTGACGGCCAATAACGCCCAAAGTACCGCCTCTGTTGAGGTGACAGGCTGCTTTTACAAATACATCTTTCATAGGAAAAGGAATACTATCTGATTCCTGATTGATATTTAAAGCAATGATTTGTTCGGCTTTTAAATTTTGGAACATTAAAGAAAATATGCCTGTGTCTGGACCAATGAAAAAATGACCATTAACTTTACAAGCAATGTGCTGTTTGGTTTTTGTAGCTTCTGCATCAATTCCAATCATGTGAATGGTTCCTTCCGGAAAATGATGGTATGCATTTTTTAGAATGTAAGCACCTTCCTGTATGTTAAAAGGTGAAATTTGATGAGAAATGTCAATAATTTGAACTTCAGGAGCTTCAGATAATATTGCTCCTTTTATGGCTGCTGTAAAATAATCTTTGTTTCCGTAATCGGTTGTTAATGTAATGATTGCCATATTGCTGAAAAACAGCTTAGTTTACTTGAAATTGATCTTCAAAATTCATTATTTTGTGTCTTTAAAATTAATCAAATAATCTTAGTTGAAAAGAATTTAATTAGAATTCATATAACTTAATAAATATCAGTTATTTGGGAGAAAAAAAGTTTACATTAACCAATATTGATCCGATAGAGATATACGGCTCCAGAAATTCGAAATTAGATCTAATTAAGTCCTATTATCCAAAATTAAAAATAATTGCTCGAGGAGGTAAGATTACTGTTTTGGGTGATGAAGAAATGATAGAGCAGTTTGAAACAAAATTACAGGTTCTAATTCAACATTTTCATAAATACAATAGATTAACAGAAAGCAATATAGATCGTTTGATTATGGAAGACCATAATGTGGTTTTAGAATTAGATGACGATGTTATTGTTCATGGAACACATGGAAAACTTGTTAAGGCTCGTACGTCCAATCAGAGAAAATTAGTTGATCTTTCGTATGATAAAGATATGGTTTTTGCAATAGGACCTGCAGGTACTGGTAAAACATATACTGCAGTGGCTTTAGCTGTTAGGGCGTTAAAGAATAAAGAAGTAAAACGTATTATTTTAACCCGACCTGCAGTAGAAGCAGGAGAGAATTTAGGTTTTTTACCAGGTGATATGAAGGATAAATTAGACCCTTATATGCAACCTTTATATGATGCACTTAACGATATGATTCCGTCTGAAAAACTTAAAGCTTTTATTGAAGAAAGAGTTATTCAGATCGCACCATTGGCATTTATGAGGGGGAGAACCCTTGATAATGCATTTGTAATTTTAGATGAAGGACAAAATACTACAGTACAACAAATGAAAATGTTCCTAACTAGAATGGGACGTTCTGCTAAATTTGTTGTCACTGGCGATATGACACAAATTGATTTGCCAAATCGCCAGAAGTCGGGTTTAAGTCATTGTTTAGAATTATTAAAGGATGTATCAGAAATAGGTATGGTTTATTTAGATCAAAAAGATGTTATTCGACATAAATTAGTAATGAAAATTATTCAGGCATATAAACAAGAACAAACCTTAAAATAAAAATAAAGTGGAAAACACAATTTTAAACACTGATTTCAACTTTCCTGGTCAAACCAAAGTATACCATGGAAAAGTTCGTGAAGTATACACAATTAACAAAGAGTTATTAGTGATGATCGTTTCTGATCGAATATCTGCATTTGATGTGGTGATGCCAAAAGGAATACCTTATAAAGGTCAGGTTTTAAACCAAATTGCAGCTAAATTTTTAGATGCTACGACTGACATTGTTCCAAACTGGAAGATTGCAACACCAGATCCGATGGTGACAATTGGTAAATATTGTGAACCTTTTAAGGTAGAAATGGTTATTCGTGGATATCTTTCAGGACACGCTTGGAGAGAATATCGTTCTGGTAAACGAGTTATATGTGGTGTTGAGATGCCTGATGGTATGAAGGAGAATGACAAATTTCCTTCACCGATACTTACCCCTACAACAAAAGCTGATGTGGGTCATGATGAGGATATTTCTAGAGAAGAAATTTTAGCACAAGGTCTTGTTTCAGAACAGGATTATTTGCTTTTGGAAAAGTATACACGTGAAATTTTCCAGAGAGGTACAGATATAGCTGCTGATATGGGATTGATATTAGTTGATACGAAGTATGAATTTGGAAAAGATAAGGATGGTAATATTACTTTGATTGATGAAATTCATACGCCAGATTCTTCTCGTTATTTCTATATGGATGGGTATGCAGAACGTCAGGATTCTGATCAACCTCAGAAACAATTATCGAAAGAATTTGTCCGTCAGTGGCTCATTTCTAATGGTTTTCAAGGTAAGGATGGACAACAAATACCTGTTATGGATGTCCCTTTTATAGATTCTGTTTCTGAAAGATATATTGAACTTTATGAACACATTACAGGAGATAAATTTATTAAAGCAGATGCAACGAATGTGTTAAATCGAGTAGAAAGTAATATTTTAGATTACTTAAGTTAGTACAATTACAATTTTGATGAAATCTAAAAAAAGACTGTTGAAAGACAGTCTTTTTTATTTAAGAAATAAGTCAGTAAAAAAATTAATTCTTCACAAAGCTTTTTGTAAACATACCATCTTCAGTTTTAAATTGGAAGAAATAGTATCCTGTTTCCAATTCGGAAATTATCCAATTTAAAGCTAATTTTTTAGTGGAAGTAAATTCTTTACGATCTATAATTCTTCCACTTATATCGATTAAGTCGATATGAATATCTTGTCTTTGGTTACCATCCCACATGATTTTAATATTGCTTTTTGCGGGATTTGGCATTAATAGTATGTTTTCTGATTGTAATTCTAATGCAGAAAATTCTTCTTGTGTTGCCACGCTTATATTGTCTATGAAAAGATTGTTTTGTCCTCCATTAATAGTGGTAAATTTAAGTTGAATAAACTCTTCATTGTTAATGAATTCGTTTAGTTGAATACTTTTATGTTCCCAGTGTGTATTATATAGAGGTTGAAAATTCATATCTAAAGTGTCAGTAGTACTTAAGCTGCTCCCACCTTCTCTAAATACTGTTTTATATGTTGAACCACAATCAGAACTTACTTCTATAATTAAAGAATCTTTACGGCCACCTACATTTCTATGTTGATGTGCATAATCAAAGTTTAAATAGTAAATACTATTATTGTTCAATTGAATGTTAGGAGTTAATAGTTTATCTTTTTGATAAATATTTCCATAATTAAATAAAGCTGCTTTGGCCGAGATATATGAATTTTCTAATCCGTAACTTTCACTTAACTCCCAACTTGCTTCATCATCATTATTAATTATTTTCCAATGCATAGTTGAAAAAGAATTACTTTCAAAAGTCTCTATAAATGGTGCTTCTATTTGTTTATGGATACTAAACCTTTGCATCATTGAATTATTATATATGTCAATTTCTTCCCAGTGAGGAACTGTGGCTTTAATTTGTAATTCATTCTCTAATGAGTCTATTTCAGAAATTGTAAATGATGTTAAGGCGTGGTTAAGCGTGTCTCCTACATTAAGAGTACCATACCAAGTTGATGTTTCAATAAGGTCACCATTTAATATTAAAGTAAAGATAATAGAGTCTAATGTTTCAGTTCCATTATTTGTTACACTAAAATTGGGATTGACAGTATTGCTACAAAATATGATTGGTGAAGGTTCGTGAATTTTAGTTAATATTAAGTCGTTTGTCGTTATGTTAGGGTTTGTAGCAGTATGTGATTGACTTAAGTATGTATATGCTGCATAACAATCAATAATACCTCTTCCAAATGTGTTATCCTC
>NTKG01000061.1 GCA_002457305.1 Bacteroidetes bacterium MED-G21
GAATTTTGAGGATCTGTTAATTCAGTAATTAATAAATCTTGTGCTTGTAAAATGGTGAATACTGAACAAGTAAAACACCAAACTAAGGTTTTGAGTTTCATTTTAAGGGGAATTAAAGAGTTAATTTATAAGAGTTTTTGGTTTTATTTTACGAGCCCAAATATACGACTTTTTCAATAAAATAAACTACTGAAAAATAAATTAATTATTAATTAATTATTACCTTAAAAACACTACTATTCACCTAATATTCAAAGCTTTATGAACCATAATTTATTTTAATCAAACAAATATTAAATTAATATTTCGCCATCATTTAACAATTACAGACACCTTACTTTTTCACCACACCCTGCACCTTACCATTATCATAAATATAAAATAAAAGTAAACCAGAATGATGAACTGTATGTACTCGACCTAAAACATCAAGCATTTTTATTAACTCGGCTTTTTCTGAGAGAATCTCATTGAGTCCTATATCATCATCAAGCTCATCACATATCCCATCCAAATCAGCATCATTGATACAATTCCCATCACAATCATAATACATGTCAGCATAATCACAAGAACCATCATTTTGAGTTGCATTAGCATTATAGTTACATGCTGAAGGATCCATACAACCATAAATATCAATTGGCGTTTGCGAACAGATTGGATAAGGACAATCAGAAGTTGCTGATGTTTGTGAACCATCGGTGCAATTAACACCACCATAAGTCCATGAATCGCCAACCAAATATGCCCATGAATCTGTATATTCCCATGCTTGATCTGTCCCATCTACATCAACATCTCCAAAAGTCTGTATCACAACACCTTGCTCAAACAATTCAATAGCATCATCTCCATTTTGTGAAATAGATGAACCTGCCTGTATCATATACTCAAACTCAGCATAACAATCTTCTAAATATAAATACATTGCATCTGATGATCGCGCTAAAAGAACATCATCTCCTGCTGATATTGACATTACAGGTAAGTCTTGATCAATTCCACCTGAACCTCCTCCATTACTCGCAACACCTACTCCAAAAATACTTAGGTCAGCAATATCTGTAGTTGCAACCAAATGAATCGCTTTACCATTATTAGAAGGTAATGACAAATCTAGAATACCTTTTAGAGATAATGCATTGGTTAATGAACCAGTATCATAAATACAAGAACCATCATCAGTTGTAGCGTCAGAATCATAATTTAAGGCTTGTTCATCCATACAACCTTCATATTCACAACAACCGCTGCACCAGGTATTCGCATCCATGTCATAATTTAAAGCACCTTCATCCATGCAACCTTCGAGTTCAGGAACACATGAGCCATCATCAATTGTTGCATTAGGATTGTAATTAAAAGCTGTTTCATCGGTACATCCGGAAATATCACCCCCTGTATCACAAATGGGATAGATACAACCCGAACTGTAAACCGAATAATTACCATCATCATCACAATCTTCTCCAGCTTCATTCCATGAACCGTCAGAATTTCTGTACACCCATGAGTCCTCATATGGATCTCCTTCCATAGCAGGACCATTTACATCGCCATAGTAATCTATTACTAAGCTTTCTTGAAACAACTCAACAGGATCATCACCATTTACATCTGGAAAGCTAGTGCCAGTTGCAATCGTAATTTCAAACTGAGAGAAACAAGTTCCAAAGTAATCAGCAAAGAAAGAAGCTGAACTAGGACCATTTCCAATTGAATAAATCAAGATGTCATCACCAGCACTTGCAGATCCAGATAAAGGATATTCTGGCCCATCAGAACCACCTCCATTATTCGCAACACTTAATGAAAAAATACTAAGGTCAGTAATATCTGTATTAGCGACCAAGTGAATGGCTTTACCGTCGTAACCACCATAAAGATCATTACCAGAACCATGAAGATCTAAAACACCTTGAATAGATAAGGCATTTTCTGAGCTAACTTGAGCTGGATTTACAGTAATTGACCCTACCATACCAGAAGAGGCATGCCCATAATTAGAACAATCATAATTATACGTTCCAGGGACATCAAAGGTAATTGTACCCATTTCTCCAGGTTCAGATTGCATTGGTAAAGACATAATTTCTGCTGGATTATCAAATGGCTCTCCTGAAAGCACACTTATGTTAAAATTAACATCATGCATTCCACCTTCAAGAATAAAGGTAACCTGATCACCAAGCTCAATTGAAAGCTCATTTGGGGTATATGACATATTAGCAACCAAAACCTGATGCGTTGTTTGCGCAACTATAGAAATTGAACCAATAAAAAAGAAAATCGTCTTGAAATAAAAATGCTTCATAACTAGAGGGTAAAATGAGTTTAATAATTATTTAAAAAATGACTTGGTCGAATATACGAATAAAGATAAGCAGCAAAAAAAAAAATACTAAAAAACACATAAGCCAATAAATTTTATGGCTTATTGACAGATTTGATTAAATTTGTGCGAATTATAGGTTTATTTATTCAACCAAATAACATTAAAAGATGAAAAAAGTACTTTCTATTCTAGCAGTCTTTGGTTTGCTGAATTTGAATGCCATAACATTAATGGCACAAGACAACACAGATACAACTACTGAAGTTGTAAACGATTCGTTAACTACAGACTCTACGATGACAGATTCTGCAATGACAGATTCTGCAGAAGCTTTTGAAGAAGTTGTTCCTGTTGTAACAGAAGAAGTTGAAGAAGTGAAAGAAGCAAGTTTTCACCAAGTTTTAAAAGAAAAGTTCATTGAAGGTGGTGCCGGATTTATGGGCGTTGTTTTAATTGCCTTGATTTTAGGCCTTGCACTTTGTATTGAACGTATCATATACTTAAACTTAGCAACCACTGATACTGATAAATTATTAGCTGACATCGATGAGGCTTTAAAAGGTAAAAAAGGGATGGAAGATGCCAAAGAAGTTTGCCGTAACACACCTGGACCTGTTGCTTCTATATTCTATCAAGGCTTGGAGCGTTCTTCAGAAGGTATAGATATGGTTGAAAAATCAATCGTTGCATACGGATCTGTTCAAATGGGACGTCTAGAAAGAAACACCTCTTGGATTTCTTTATTTATTGCCCTTGCACCGATGCTCGGATTTATGGGTACTGTAATCGGTATGATTGGTGCATTCGATGCCATTGAAGCTAACAATAATATTTCTCCAGCCTTAGTAGCAGGAGGTATTAAAGTAGCCCTATTAACTACAGTATTTGGTTTAATTGTAGCAATGATCTTACAAGTATTTTACAACTACATCATCTCTAAGATTGACAGTTTGGTAAATAGCATGGAAGATGCTTCAATTACTTTAATTGATATCCTGGCACGTCAAAATGGTGCTAAAAAATAATTTAGGAACCGTTAAAACTTATTGAAATGGGAGATTTCATGGCAAATTACGGTATAATACTTACTTATATCTTACTGGCAGCGGCAGCAATTGCTGCTATAGCGTTTCCTATCATGCATTTGGTAGCAAACCCTAAAAAAGCCAAACAAGTAGGCATGGCAGTTGGCGCACTATTGGTCGTATACATCCTTGCCTACCTATTAGCTTCTGATGAAGTGACTGAACATTACACAAAATTTAATGTCACTGACACACAATCAAAGCAAGTTGGAACAGGCTTAATTGTATTTTACATTCTTGCTGCAGGCGCAGTTTTATCTGCCGTTTACACAGAAGTAGGAAAAATGATTAACAAATAACACATGTCTAGAAGATCACTACCTGAAATTAACGCAGGTTCGATGGCAGATATCGCCTTCTTACTTCTTATATTCTTCTTGGTAACAACAACAATGGATGTTGATACTGGACTGGTACGTAAATTACCTGCAATGCCAGAAGAAGAAGAAATCTTGGACGATTCTCAAATTAAAGCTAGAAACATTTATGTGGTTTTGGTAAATGCTAAAGATCAACTCCTCGTTGAAGAAGAGCTTATGGATATTTCACAATTGCGTGAAGGAACAAAAGCATTTTTAGACAACTGGGGTAAAGATCCAAACCTATCAGACAACCCACAAAAAGCCATTGTATCGCTTCAAAACGATCGTGGAACATCTTACGAAATGTACATCAGTGTACAAAACGAACTTTCAGCCGCTTATCGCGAACTGAGAGATCGTGAAGCTCAAAAAAAATTCGGTGTTAACTACATGGAATTAAAAGGAGACAATAAAAAAGAAATCCGAAAGATGTTCCCAGAAAAGATCTCTGAAGCAGAACCAAAAAATGTAGGAGGAAACTAATGAGTCGTTTTAAAAAGAAAAAAGGAGGCGGCACACCCGCTATTTCAACTGCTTCACTTCCTGATATTGTATTTATGTTATTGTTTTTCTTCATGGTAACTACTGTGATGAGAGAAACCACCTTACTGGTTGAAAATACGCTCCCTCAAGCATCTGAGGTCAAGAAAATCGAAGATAAATCGCTTTGTAGCTATATTTATGTTGGTGCACCTGTTGCAGGAATGAAAAGTAAATTTGGAACTGAGCCTCGTATACAATTAAACGATGCCTTCAGACTATCGTCAGATGTTCAAGAGTTTGTGGCAGCAAAAAGAGAATCCACTTCAGAAGAAAAGATTCCTCAACTAATTACATGCATCAAAGCCGATGTAGATGCGAAAATGGGACTCATCTCAGACATCAAACAAGAGCTTCGAAAAGCTAAAGCATTTAAAATTAACTACGCCACATTCGAGCGCGTAGAATAATTTAACATTAAGTTCAAAAAAAGGAAGTCAATTGACTTCCTTTTTTTATAGCTTAGTTTTAAATTAAAATGTGAATATTATGAAAAAGTTAATTCTTGCATTCAGCATAGGGAGCTTTTTAACATCCTGTTTAGAGATTGAGCAGCGAACACTACTGGTTAACCAAAAAAATAAGGCCGTCACCTCTTAATGCTAAGCACCAATCTTTGGGATACGCCTTAGAAGTAATACACCCAAAACAAGTACTGATATCAGAACCAACATCAATCCTTCTGAGCCCACCTCTTCCCATGATGTATCTAAACCATCATGTTGAATAAAAAAAGTGA
This sequence comes from Bacteroidetes bacterium MED-G21, assembly GCA_002457305.1. Taxonomy (GTDB): domain Bacteria; phylum Bacteroidota; class Bacteroidia; order Flavobacteriales; family UBA7430; genus MED-G21. The sequence continues at coordinate 5,065 of NTKG01000061.1, forward strand.
GCAGTACCAATGTACTGTTATAAAAGAAATGAAGTAACATAGCACTGCGAAGGTTTCCTGAATTTAAATACACATAACCAATAAGCGCGCCTAAAACAAAACGAGGTAAAACAGCATGGTATTGTAAATGAATCACACTAAATAAAAAAGCCGTTAACCAAATGGCAATATGTGGCGAACCAAACCACTCCTGAAATAAATTTTGAAGGACGCCTCTAAATAAAAGCTCCTCACCTACTGCAGCAATAAAACCAATTAAACCTAGCATTAACAATAAATCTATAAGGGTATCCATCACAAGAAACTGCTCGGTAATGAGAAGCGTTTGAGCTTCTATCTCCTTTAAAAAACTTAAAAACTCAGGCAGGGGTAACATGGCGTTTAAAGCACCCAAAAAATTTGCTACCGGAATCATCGCTAAAGCCATTATAAATATAGAGAGTACGCCTTTAACATAAACGGATGAATTTAATTTTAAGTAAGTATAAAATGATACACCTCTAAAATGTAGAAAGAGAATTGACGGCACAATAAAGACTCCTATGGCATTAAAAAACTGCATCAGTTTCATCGCATCAATTAACTTTTTATTTTGAGGGTCAAAAACATCTTGGGTACTCGAAAAAAAGCTCACATCAAAAAGAAACTGACATATAAATGCGCCTATAATATGAGAAAAAACCAAGCCACCTAAAATCAAAATTGGCAAAAAATAAATCAAACTGGAATAACTTTTACTTGCCCAAATCCCCTTACTTTTCTGAACTATATTTAAAGCCATGTGTTTTTTTGTATTTTTGGCACAATTTTTTGAAAGTGGTAAAGATAGGAAATATAGAACTCGGCACATATCCCTTGCTACTTGCACCCATGGAAGACGTCAGCGACCCACCCTTCCGAGAGCTCTGCAAGCAACATGGAGCTGACCTCATGTACACAGAATTCATTTCTTCTGAAGGTTTGATTCGTGATGCTGCAAAAAGTGTTCAAAAACTAGACATCTTTGAATATGAACGTCCTATGGGCATTCAAATTTTTGGCTACGACATCAATTCCATGCGCGAAGCTGCAGAAATTACAGCACAAGCGAAACCCGACATCATCGATATCAATTACGGATGTCCGGTAAAAAAAGTAACCTGCAAAGGAGCAGGTGCAGGTATTCTAAAGGACATCCCTAAAATGGTCCAAATGACCAAAGAGATTGTAAAATCTACAGACCTACCAGTAACCGTCAAAACCCGATTGGGTTGGAATGAAGAGAGTAAACACATCGTAGAAGTTGCGGAACGTCTTCAAGATGTAGGGATAAAAGCCATATCTATTCACGGGAGAACGCGGAAGCAAATGTACAAAGGTGAAGCAGATTGGACTTTAATTTCTGCAGTAAAAAACAATCCACGGATGCATATTCCTGTATTTGGAAATGGTGACATCGATTCGCCTGAAAAAGCAAAACAAATGAAAGACCGCTATGACGTAGACGGTATGATGATTGGACGTGCATCGATTGGATACCCTTGGATCTTTAACGAAATTAAACACTATTTGGAAACAGGTGAAAAATTAGCTCCTCCAACCATAGAAGAACGCGTAGCAGCATGCAAACAACATTTACAAAGATCTCTAGATTGGAAAGGTCCCATTTTAGGTGTTGTGGAAACACGCAGGCATTACACCAATTATTTTAAAGGCATGTTTGGAATTAAAGAATTCCGCACAAAATTAGTTACTACAGACGATCCGGAAACATTATTTGAACTCTTAGACGAAATTGCTGAACACTTCGCTGGATATAGCTTTAGTTAAGAAATTTCTGTTTTAAAATTTGAACAGGAATCAAGGTAACAATTACACCAATTGTTAAAACAGTAAGCATAATTAATAGCACATCTAGCGATTGAACTTCTACCGGATAAGCATTAACAATAAAAGCACCCTCAGACCCTAGGGTAAACAAACCGAATTTTTGCTGTAACAAACACAAACCGACGCCAAAAAACAAGCCCAGTCCTGCACCAAAAAAAGTAACGAGTAAACCCTCATAAAAAAATATTTTAGAAAGGGTTACATCAGAAGCACCAATAGACCTAAGACTCGAAATATCTTTTCGTTTTTCTAAAATAATCATAATCACAGAAGCTACAATATTAAAAGTAGCAATGAGTAAAATAAAAGATAAAATGAAAAAGATGGCCCATTTTTCTGTTTGCAAAACTTTATATAAAAACGCGTTTTGCTGGTATCGATTTTTAACTTCAAAATGTGGTCCTAAAACCACTTGAAGCGCTTCTTGAACTGAAGACTTATTTAACTGCGATGTATTTAACTCTAAATGAGTAAGTCTGCCGGGACGACTCAAAAAATCTTGTACGCCTTTTAAAGAGGTAATCACATAAGAAGCATCGTAAGCAGGCTGAACTGAGTAAATACCAGAAACATACATGGAAGTTTCTACAAAAGGACGTTCTGAAATAGAATTAACCTTTGCATTAATATTAGGAACAAACACCTGTAAAGGTTCAGAAAACTGACCTGCAGAAATCGATAAAGTGTAAGCCATAGCCTGACCTATGATAGCCTGAAAAGAGTCGGCCCTAAAACTTTCACCCTTAAATATGTATTTTTCGATCGCGAGTGAATCTTCAGATGGCATTTGTTTTACGCCTCTAATCTTTCCAATTTGCTCACGACCATCATACCTAAGTAGTACTTTTTCTTCATACACCTCTTGAACTGATGACAATGCTGCTACTTTATGAAGTGCATCGTAATCAATAGACGTAACTGAAAAATCTTTTGAATGAACAGGTGTAACAACAAAATCGGCACTTACCGGATGATACATCTCTTTAATAAGTGACTCGAAGCCATTAAAAACAGACAAAACCACAACCAAAGATAAAGTACCAATGGCAACACCCAACACCGAAATAGCGGTAATGATATTGACCGCATTTTTACGTTTTTTAGAAAACAAATAACGTTGGGCTATGTAGAGGGCTACATTCAAAATTATTCAGTTGTATTGGTGTCTTCGCCGCGCAACAAGCGGTCTATATTTTCAGCATAATCTAATGAATCGTCAATATAAAAGGTGAGTTCAGGAACAATTCTAAGCTGATGGCGCACTCTTCTGCCAAGGTCATTTCGAATCTCGGAACTTTCTTTTCCCAAAGATTTTAAAAATGCAGCCGCATCGTGAAGTGGAAAAACCGATAAAAATACTTTTGCATAAGACAAATCAGGACTCATTCGAACTTTAGACACAGAAATTAATGCCCCTGGCAATATTGAACTTGTCTTTTGTAATAAGATTTCAGCCACGTCTTTTTGTATTTGACGGGCTACCTTTTTCTGTCTCGTACTTTCCATGAAACAAAGATATAAATTTAGGACTAGGTAAATGACATGATTATATGACTAGCAAAATACTCAAATTAATAAACGCTAATGGAATAAAACTATATCAAATTGTATTCTATATTTGTAATATAATTTAACAATGCTTTGTAAGGAAGAATCGCATCATGAAGCACTTTTTTAAAATTTTAAAATTCGCTTATAAATACAAGTACTTAGCATTGCTTAACGCACTATTAAATATTGTATCGGTTCTTTTCGGTTTATTTTCCATCACCTTAGTGATTCCCATTCTAGGTATTCTTTTTGGGACACAAGAAAGAGTAAGCTCAGCTCCTGAAGGTGAAATATCTTCTCAATGGGTTTCAGACTACTTAGCATATAAACTAACAAATATTATCGAATCTGTTGGAGAGACAGGCGCACTAGGTATCATATGCATAGTTATTATTATTGCATTTTTTATTAAAAACCTAGCGCGGTATTTTGCCCAGTACAGTCTGATACCAATTCGTACAAGTATTGTTAAAGACATTAGAAGAGCTTTAAATACTAAAATGTCTTTGCTTTCTATATCCTATTTTTCTGAAAAAAGAAAAGGAGATTTAATTTCAAGAATGACAACAGATGTTACCGAAGTTGAGTCTTCCATAATGAATACTTTGGGTGTTGTTGTGAGAGATCCTGTAAATATTATTGCCTCAATTGTGCTTTTAATGACAATGAGTGTGAAACTCACAGTTATTGTTTTATTTCTTTTTCCCATTGCAGGGCTGGTGATTGGTAAAATTGGAAAGAGTTTGAGAAGAAAATCCAACAAAGGACAAATTCAAATGGCTCAAATACTTTCAGCCATTGAAGAAAACATTTCAGGATTAAGAATCATCAAAGCCTTTAACGCTGAAAAACAAATCAATAGTAAATTTGAAGAAGAGCTAAAAAAACACCAAAACATCATGTCGAGCATTTTGCGTCGTAGAGATTTGGCTTCTCCAATGAGTGAATTTTTAAGTACACTCGTCATGGTTGTGATCATTTGGTATGGGGGAAATTTAATTTTTGAAAGTCAAAATGATGAAGCTATTTCATCACTAAGCCCTCAGTCTTTCATCGGATTTATAATCATTTTTTCTCAAATATTGCCACCTGTAAAATCGCTTTCGCAAGGTTATTATAGTATACAGCGAGGATCTGCATCTGCAGAGCGGATTATACAGGTATTAGAAACTGAAATAGAGGTGAAAGAAAATAAAAACGCATTACCTCTTTCTGATTTTAAACAATCCATTCGTTTTGAAAATGCTTATTTCTCATATGATGAAAAACCCATTCTTAAGAATATTAACCTGGAAATAAAAAAGGGTCATACCATTGCCGTGGTAGGCCAATCGGGTGGCGGAAAAACCACACTGGCTAATTTGGTAGCAAGGTATTACGATCTTAATGAGGGGACACTTTTTATTGACGGCAAAAACATCCGAGACTACAAACTTCATGATTTAAGAAAGCAGATGGGGGTTGTAACCCAAGACGCTATTCTTTTTAACGACAGCATTTTTAACAACATTGCTTTAGGAATTGAAAATCCAGACTCAGAAAAAATTATTGAAGCAGCAAAAATTGCGAATGCGCACGAGTTTATTTCAAAATTTGAAAACTCCTACCAGCACAAAATTGGTGACAGAGGACATAAACTATCTGGTGGGCAGAAGCAACGCATTAGTATTGCACGAGCAGTCATGAAAAATCCGCCCATCTTAATTTTAGATGAAGCTACCTCTGCATTAGATTCTGAATCGGAACAATTGGTACAAGATGCTTTAACCAAGCTCATGGCAAACAGAACCTCTTTAGTAATTGCACACCGCTTATCTACCATTCAGAATGCAGATGAAATTGTGGTCATTAATGAAGGTGAAATTGTAGAACAAGGCACACACGATGTGCTGTTAAAAAACAAAGCACACTACCACAAACTACACAACATGCAAAACCTATCATAATGATTGAAAAAATTGAACATATTGGAATTGCGGTAAAAAATTTAGATGAAGCTAATAAAATATACGAACAGCTTTTAGGTACTGCCCCCTATAAAATGGAAATGGTAGACAGTGAAGGGATAAACACCTCTTTTTTTAAAACAGGCGAAAGTAAAGTAGAGCTTTTACAAGCGATAAAAGATGAAAGTGCCATCGCAAAATTCATCGCAAAAAAAGGCGAAGGGATTCACCATATCGCCTTTGCGGTTGAAGACATTCATAAGGAGATAAAAAGACTTAAAAAAGAAGGATATACTATCATTAATGAAAGCCCGAAAAAAGGCGCTGACAATAAACTGGTATGTTTTGTGCACCCTAAAAACACGAAAGGTGTACTTATAGAATTATGTCAGGAAATAAGATCATAACCAAGCTTCATCACATTAAATATAAGAACAATGATATATCACACACGAAAACTTGTAAAACCGGAAGATCTGAATGCTGGAGGATCACTATTTGGAGGCTCACTTTTGCGCTGGATTGATGAAGAAGCAGCCATCTACGTCATGTGTCAGCTCGACAGTAAAAATGTTGTCACTAAATTTATGTCGGAAATAAATTTTGTAAGTCCGGCACGAACTGGTGACGTCGTAGAAATAGGTTTAGAAACAGTAAAATTTGGTAAAAGCTCCATCACAGTTAAGTGTGTTGCTCGAGTAAAACAAACACAAAAAATCATCATTACCATAGACAAAATTGTCTTTGTTCAACTTGATGAATATTCTAACCCAATTCCTCATGGAAAAAGCTGATCGATGGTCTGATCATCTGTTAAATG
>NTKG01000062.1 GCA_002457305.1 Bacteroidetes bacterium MED-G21
CCCATGGTAAATAATATGGCATCTGGTTCACATGAATCTAAATATGCTTTAGCAAAATCACGAGCAGTGTATCTTTTAGACCGGTTGTGGTCGTCCCATCCTTCAGAAGCCATAATTCCTGGAACTGCTGCAAGACAAATTACAGTTGTTGCTATTGCTGCAATATTCTCAGGTGCATAATTTCTTAATTTCTCAATAATTGCCATAACGCCTAAGCCAATCCATATTGCAAACGCATAGAATGAACCAACATAAGCATAATCTCTTTCTCGAGGTTGATAAGGGTGTTGGTTTAAGTAAACAACAATAGCCAATCCAGTAAAAATGAACAGTAGACTAACAACCCATGCGTCTTTATTGTTTTTATTGTAATGATAGACAAGTCCAATCATTCCCAAAAGAAAAGGTAACATGTAAAAATGGTTTCTTCCCGGATTATTTTTTTCACTTGTTGGTAAATTAGTTTGTGGCCCTAATCGCCATTCGTCAAAGAAAGTGATTCCAGACAACCATTGCCCTTCAGTAATAGACCCATGGCTTTGAATGTCGTTCTGTTTACCCGCAAAATTCCACATGAAATATCGGATGTACATATGGTTTATTTGGTAGTTGAAGAAATATGTTAAGTTATCAGTAAAGCTTGGCCTTTTGTTTTTTCGACCCTTAATATTACCCCAGCTTTTATAAGCTTTAATATGTCTGTCATCTCCACTCCACATTCTTGTGAATATTCCTGATTGACTTTTCTCGAAGTTAGGGATGCTGTTTTTCCTATCGTCAGAAACAATATATTTCCCTGATTTTTCATCTTTAACATAAACAGGCGTTCCATCACTGGCTGGGTTTCTTTTATCACGACCTGCAGTATAGTATTGTCCGTAAAATAAAGGGGTAGATCCATATTGTTCTCTATTAAGGTATGCTAATAAACTTACCGCTTCTTCAGGGTTATTCTCATCAATTGGTGTGTTGGAATTTGATCGAATAATTAGGACTGTAAAAGAAGAATATCCTATGAGAATAAATGTAATCCCAAGAATAGCGGTATGAATTAAATTTTTCCCATTTTCTTTGGCTTTTTTTAATCCGAAGTAAATTAAGGCTACGAGCGCAGCAATAAAGAAAATAGTTCCACTGTTAAATGGAAGGCCAAAACTATTTACAAAGGTTCGTTCAACAATACCGAGCCATTTAACAATTTGTGGAATTAGCCCAAAGAAAATGAAACCTAAAATTAAAATAGAAACGACCCCAGTAACCAAAAAGCCTTTTTTTGTAGGTTCATTCTTTTTAAAGTAATACATATAAACAATAGCAGGAATTGCCAATAAGTTTAGCATATGAACGCCAATGGAAAGCCCAACTAAATAAGCAATTAAGAGCATCCAACGGTTTGCGCCATCTCCATCGTTGTCATATTCTTCGTCCCATTTTAATGCAGCCCAGAATACAATGGCTGTAAAAAATGATGACACACCATACACCTCTCCTTCTACGGCAGAAAACCAAAATGAGTCTGAAAAGGTATATGCTAGGGCACCTACCAATCCAGCACCCATAATTGAAAATAGTTGCCCATCTGATTCTACTTTACCTAGAATTTTTTTACCAAACCCTGTAATTGTCCAGAAGAGGAATAGAATTGTAAAGGCACTACATATTGCTGATAATAAGTTTATCATATATGCCACTTGGGTAACATCTCCAAAAGCAAAGTTTGAGAAGAAGTTTCCGAGTAAAAGATAGGTTGGTGCGCCCGGTGGGTGACCCACCTGAAGTTTATAAGCTGTTGCTATATACTCTCCGCAATCCCAAAAACTCGTTGTTGGTTCTAAAGTTAGTATGTATACGCTTAAAGCAATTGAGAAGCTAAGCCAACCAAGAAGATTGTTAATTTTTTTATAATTCATTTGTATTAAATTTATTCAACTCATTTGAATCTATCGCGAATGTATAAAAAATATTTGGCGCGTTTTTTCTTGTAATTAATTTTTAAGTTAAAATATGCTAAAAATGAGCGCATTAATTTTTAATGACCTTTTTTATTCTATTATTGTGCGGGTTCAAAAAAAGAAATATCTTTGCACTTCATTTGTCCGATGGTGTAACTGGCAACACGTCTGTTTTTGGTACAGAAGAGTCTAGGTTCGAGCCCTAGTCGGACAACAATTTTTTTTGAAAAATACTTAAAGCCCTACTTTCATTGAATGTGGGGCTTTTTATATTCTAGTTTTTGAGTTATTATATAATGGTAATCTGTTTTTGTATATGGTAAGGTATTTGTATATTTACAGCATTAAAATTGATAATATTATGAGAAAATTACTCCCCTTGATATTTAGTGCCATATTTATGTCAGCCGATATGAATGCCCAAGAAGTTGCTCCAGATTTTGAAGTAACGGATATTCATGGTAACACCCATAGATTGTATGATTATTTATGTGAAGGAAAGTATGTTGTTGTTGATTTCTTTGGTACATGGTGTGGACCTTGTCAGGGAGTAGCTCCGGATGTAGGTCAAGGATTTAAGGATTTTGGTTGTAATTATAAAGATGTAATTTTCATTTCTATTGATACTGGTTCTGATACTCAGGCTTGTTTTGATTTTGAGGAAGAGTTTACGCCTGATGTTCATGGTTTGCCAATGGTAAGTGGTTATGATGGGGGCGGTGATGCAGCACATCAGGCATATGGTATTACAGGTGTACCCACAATTGTTACTATTAGTCCTGTCGATACGACTTACACAGAGACTCATCTTGGCTTCTATGGTGTTTTAAATGCTGCTGGTATTTCTACTCAAGAAGTTTGTACTATTCCGATGGAAGTAGATTTAAATGTTAGTGCTGCATCTAATTCAAATGTATATAATGGCCAGCTTGGTGTTAATATAGTTGGAGGTTTAAGTCCTTTTTCTGTTACGTGGATGAACGGTGAGGGAGAAGTGTTAAGTAATGAGCCAAGTATGGAAGGCGTCGCTTCAGGTGATTATGAGGTTAGTGTTACCGACTCAAGCGAAGAGCCTCAAGAGTTTACAACCGATGTAACCCTCGGTTATGTTGGTCAATCTCATACTTTTGATGATTTTGAGAGCTATGAACCATATAATGAATTAGCTCCACAATCTGATGTTTGGATGACCATGTGTGGTGTAGATAATATTGCTATGATTTCTCAAACAGAATCAAACAGTGGTGAAAATTCAATGCTTATTAATCAAGGCCCATCTAATGTTTATAAGCCTTTAGGTAGTTTTGACTTTGGTACTTATGAGCTTAATTTTCAGATGTTTATTCCTTCAAATGGTTCTGCTTATTATCGTTTGATGCATAATAAAACTTGTGAGGTTGAAGACGCTGATTCGGATTCGGATTGTAAAAATGATGAGTCCTCTACCATTCCTGCAATGGAGTTTTATGCTGAAAGTGATGGGCTTGCATATATTAATGCCGGTCAAGAGATGGCTCAATCTTTTGAAGTCCCAACAGAGGAATGGTTTGAAGTTAAGCATATTATTGATATTAATAATGGTATTGCTACTTGTTCAATTAATGGTGAAGAAATTTATGTATGGCCGTTTATTTATCAAGATCGTAGTTCCGAAAATGGGATAATGTCTTTACATGGAATTGAGTTTAAGTCGTTATCCCCTGAAGGACAAATACGCATGTTTTATATAGATGATTTTAATTTTTCTTATGCTCAAGAGCAGTCTGAAGTTGCTGGATGTACTGATGATGACGCTTTAAATTTCAATATTGAGGCAACTGTTGACGATGGTACTTGTGAAGAAAACACTTCTTGTATTCCTGTTGGGCTGCCGTTTTTAGAGGATTTTGAAGAAGATGAGTTTTTAACAGATTGTTGGAAAAATATGGACAGAGATATGGATGGATATAAGTGGACCCATATGATCTCTGAAGGATTAGGATACAACAGCCTTCGTGCTGTAGGTTCATCTTCTTATATAAACAATATTGGTACTCTAGATCCAGATAATTTATTAAGGTTACCTAAGCTTCACTTGGAGGAAAATACATTTCTGTCGTATTATGTTAGAGGAGAAGATTCTCAATACTTAGACAATTATTCTATAATTGTATATGAAGAGCATGTTGACTCCTTGATTGATTTAGGTTCTACGATTATTGATACCATCATGGTTTTAGATAAGGTTGTTCAGGGAACGACTTATGTTCAAGAAACAATAGACTTAAGTGATTTCGCTGGAAAAGATGTATACATTGGTTTCCGTCATCATAATGATGAAGATAACTATTGGATGTATATAGACGATATTTACGTGTATACTATGGTGGTAGGGATAGAAGAACATGAGATTCAAAAATCTATGGGAATTTATCCAAACCCTACAAGTGAAAGTTGTTATGTTACATTTTCTGTTAAACAGAAACAAGATGTGAAGATTGATTTTGTTAATATTCAAGGGCAATTGATGATGTCAAGAACGATAAATACTGTTGGTTCAGAGATTCAATATTTTGACTTATCATCCCTTAATTCAGGCATCTATCTGGTGAGAGTGACTTCTAATAATGACCGCGCTTATAAAAGGGTTGTGATTCGTTAGTATAAAAGAAAAAATATGTATATTTGCTCCGTATTTATGGAGAAAGATAGGAGGGGACGAAGAGTCCCCTCTTTTTATACTTAATATATTGAAGGAGAAAGTTGAGCAATTAATTTCAGAAGGTGTTGAAGGAACAGACATCTTTTTAGTAAAGTTGACAGTAAGTTCTAGTAACGACATTAATGTGTTATTAGATAGTGATTCGGGTTTGACTTTAGCAAATTGTAGAACAGTAAGTCGAGCTATTGAGTCTAATCTTGATAGAGAAGAAGAAGATTTTTCTTTAACAGTTTCTTCAGCTGGAATTGGTGAGCCCTTGGTTTTACGTCAATATAAGAAAAATGTAGGCAGAAAGGTTCGAGTGACTTTAATTGATGGGGAAATCATTGAGGCTAAAATGGTAGCTGCAGATGATAAAGGTGTAGAGCTTGAATGGAAATCTAGAGAAAAAAAGCCCACTGGTAAGGGTAAGATAACAGTTGTAAATAACAGGTTACTTGATTACCAAAGTATAAAGCAAACAATAGTGTTAATTACATTTTAAGTGAACAAAAATGGAGAATTTAGCTCTTATCGATTCATTTGCGGAGTTTAAGGACGATAAAAACATCGACCGTGTAACTTTAATGGGAATTATTGAAGATGTTTTCAGAAACATGATCATTAAAAAGTATGGTTCAGATGACAACTTTGATATTATCGTCAACCCTGATAAGGGAGATTTAGAGATATGGAGAAATCGTATCGTCGTTAAAGATGAAGATGTTGAGGATAGTAATGCAGAAATCGCATATACTGATGCCGTAAAAATTGAGCCGGATTTTGAAGTAGGTGAAGAAGTATCTGAGGAAGTACATCTAATTGATTTTGGTCGTCGTGCAATCTTATCATTACGTCAAAATTTAATTAGTCGCATTCAAGAACATGATAATACAGACCTTTATAATAAATATAAAGAGTTGGTAGGTGAAATCATTTCAGGTGAAGTACATCACATTAGAAATAGAGAAGTAATCATTATCGATGATATGGATAATGAAGTTATTCTTCCTAAAGATCAACAGATTCGATCAGATTTCTTTAGAAAAGGAGACACCATAAGGGGTGTTGTAAAAGAAGTGCAATTGAAAGGAATGAAGCCCCGGATTATTTTGTCCAGAACATCACCAAAGTTTCTTGAGCGTCTATTTGAACAGGAAATACCTGAAGTTGCTGATGGTCTGATAATTGTGAAGCGAGTAGAGCGTATCCCTGGGGAAAAAGCTAAGGTCGCAGTTGAGTCTTATGATGAGAGAATAGACCCCGTAGGAGCGTGTGTCGGCATGAAGGGTTCTCGAATACATGGTATTGTAAGAGAGTTAGGCAATGAAAATATAGATGTTATTAATTATACGAGTAACACATCATTATTTATTTCAAGAGCTTTAAGTCCAGCAAAAGTTTCTTCTATTACTCTTGATGAAGATAATAGTAGGGCCGAGGTTTTTTTAAAGCCAGATCAAGTATCTTTAGCTATTGGAAGAGGTGGTACAAATATTCGTCTAGCTGGTTCTATTTCAGGATATGAAATTGATGTGTATAGGGATGTTGATGATTCAGAAGATGTAGCATTAACTGAGTTTGTTGATGAAATAGATGCTTGGATTATTGACGAATTGAAAAATATTGGATGTGATACGGCAAAATCTGTATTAGAGCTTTCTGCTGCTGAGTTAGTGAAGCGCACAGATTTAGAGGAAGAAACAATCAGAGAGATTCAAGCGGTTTTAAAGTCTGAATTTGAAGATTAATTTGGTGTCTAAACATAAGAATAGCTACAAGATAAAAAGTAAGCATGAGATTAAGTAAGGTTGCAAAAGAATTAAATGTTGGGATTGCAAATATCGTAGATCATTTGGCCACTAAAGGGGTTAAAGTTGATGGCCGTCCTAATACTAAGATTACTCAGGATGCTTATCAGATATTGAAGCAGCAATTTAGTGCTGATGTTGAACAACATAAGCGTTCTACTGAAGTTGCTCAAGCCCGAAGGGAAGAGAAGCAAGCTATAAAAGATGCTGCTACAAAAAAAATAGAGAAAACACCTGAAGTTGTTAAGGCTAAAGCTAATGTTTCTGTGCCAAAAATGGTTGGTAAAATTGAAGTTTCTCCAACACCGAAAACAGAATCTAAAGAGAAGTCAGTTAAACCTATCGCAGAATTTTCAGATACTAAGACTAAGTCTGAAAAAGAGGTAAGCGTAGATGAAAATCAGCTTTCTGAAGATACTAAGGTAGTGGACGCTTCAAATGAGAAAAATGAAGAGGTTATAAAAGCAAAAGGAGCGACCTCTTTGTCAGGACCTAAACACGTAGGTAAGATAGATGTAAACAAGCCTATTCAATCAGTGCCAGAAAGCACGGTTAAGCCTAAAAAAGAAGAAAAGCCTGTAGTTCAAGACGAACAAGAAGTCTTCAGGGCTCAGTCAAAGACTATTACAGGGCCAAAGTTAACAGGTCAGGTTATAGATTTAGAACAATTTAAGAAACCTAAGAAGAAAGTAGCATCTTCTAGTAATCCTTCAGGAAATAAGGATAATAAAAAGAAAAGAAAAAGAATTAATCAAGGGCCGTCTGTTGGAAAACCCTCAGGTCCAAATCATAAAGCAGGAGGAAATCGTGGCGGTAATAAAGGACGAAAACCTAAAGTGGCTAAGGTTGAGCCTACAGAAGAGGAAATTCAAAAGAAAATAGCCGAAACCCTTGATAAACTTACTGGTAAAGGTAAATCAAAGGGTGCTAAACATAGACGAACGAAACGCGATGAGCGTCGTGAGCAGGATACTATGGATAAATTACTTGCCGATGAAGCAAGTAAAACAATAAAAGTGACTGAGTTTGTTACTGTTAACGAACTTGCTTCTATGATGGATGTTCAGGTTACTCAAATTATTTCATCCTGTATGTTGTTAGGTATTATGGTAACCATGAACCAGCGGTTAGATGCCGAGACTCTTACTATCGTTGCTGATGAATTTGGATATGAAGTTGAATTTGTAAGTGCAGAAGTTCAAGAGTCGATAATCGAGGATGAAGATCGTCCTGAGGATTTAATAGCTAGATCTCCAATAGTTACTGTAATGGGACATGTAGATCATGGTAAAACTTCATTATTAGATTACGTTCGACATGCTAATGTAATTGCTGGTGAAGCTGGGGGAATTACCCAACATATTGGTGCTTATGAGGTTGAATTAAAGAGTGGTAAGCATATTACATTTATTGATACTCCGGGACACGAAGCCTTTACAGCTATGCGTGCTCGAGGAGCGCAGGTTACAGATATTGCAATTATTGTAATTGCTGCTGACGATGAGATTATGCCTCAAACAAAAGAGGCAATTTCTCATGCACAGGCTGCAGAAGTACCAATCGTATTTGCAATTAATAAAATTGATAAACCAAATGCGAATCCGGATAAAATAAAAGAGCAACTAGCTGCTATGGATTTATTAGTTGAAGATTGGGGTGGTAAGTTCCAATCTCATGATATTTCTGCTAAGCATGGTCAAGGTGTCGAAGACTTATTAGAAAAAGTAATGCTTGAAGCTGAAATGCTTGATTTAAAAGCGAATCCTAATAAGCCTGCTGTTGGTTCTATTATTGAAGCTTCTTTAGATAAAGGAAAAGGTTTTGTTACTACAATGCTTGTTCAATCAGGAACACTAATGGTCGGAGATTTTTTGTTAGCGGGTCATTTTACTGGAAAGGTTAAGGCTATGTTTAATGAGCGTGGTCATAATGTTGAGTTAGCAGGGCCTTCTGCACCAGTAAGTATACTTGGGTTAAGTGGGGCGCCTCAAGCTGGAGATAATTTTAATGTTATGGCTGATGAGCGCGAGGCAAAAACGATTGCTTTAAAACGTACCCAGCTTCAAAGAGAGCAAAGTATCAGAACTCAAAAACATCTTACACTTGATGAAATTGGAAGACGTCTTGCGTTAGGTGATTTTAAAGAGTTAAACATTATTCTTAAAGGTGATGTTGATGGATCTATTGAAGCCCTTTCTGATTCTTTACAGAAATTATCTACAGATTCTATTCAAGTTAATATTATTCATAAAGCTGTAGGTCAAATTTCGGAATCCGATATATTATTGGCTACAGCTTCAGATGCTATTGTGATTGGTTTCCAGGTTCGACCTTCAATATCTGCGCGTAAGTTGGCAGAGAAGGAGCAAATTGATATCCGGTTGTATTCTATTATTTATGATGCGATTAATGAGGTTAAGGAAGCGATGGAAGGTATGTTGTCACCAGACACCAAGGAAGAGATTGTTTGTAATATCGAAGTACGTGAAATTTTTAAAGTAACTAAAGTTGGTACAATTGCTGGGTGTTATGTGTTAGATGGGAAGATAACTAGAAACACAGACGTTCGTCTTATTCGAGATGGTGTTGTTATCTATACTGGTGGATTAGGATCGCTTAAACGATTTAAAGATGATGTTAAAGAGGTAGGTAAGGGTTATGAGTGCGGGCTGAATATTGAAAAATTTAATGACATTAAAATTGGAGATATAATTGAAGGTTACGAAATTGTAGAAGTGAAAAAATCAATGTAAATAAAGGTATTTTTATAAATAGTAAAGCCCGAAATTAACTTTCGGGCTTTTTTTATAATTTATTAATCTCAATCTCTTCTTGAAAAATGAATGCATTTTTAAAGTGTTTTTTGTAGATTTTTAATATTTTTTCAGCGTCAATTTTAGATCTAATAGCATTTACTTTAGTCTTAAAGTAGGGTTGCTCGTAAGAAGTTTCCACTAAAATATTTGGATACAACGTTTTAAATCTTTTTTTTATTTCAGACGAGCCATTTCTATTTCCTGAGTAAAGCTGAATTCGAAACACATTCACTTTATTTGAACTCCCTCTTTTTTTCTTATTAAGTAAATCATCAACGCGTTCAGCGTTAATGAAATTCAGAATTGCTTTTTGATCTTCATTGTAACTTTCTTCCTCATAGTCCCATTCAGAATTATATTCTTGGGCAGAAGCACCAAAAGAAATTGTAATCAGTAGGATTAGTAAGTGTTTCATTTTTAGTCTTTTTGTGAGTACAAATCTACTTTAAATTGTCTTAAGTTAAAAACGTCTATAGATGCAGCTAATTTAGAATCGATATAAACTAATTAATTTATTGTTATCTTGTTAATCTAAAATAAGGAATATGTTATTTTTGCATAAGGAAAATAGGCTACCTAAAACCTTAGAAAGATCGCATTATTATGAGAAGTCAGAATTGTAAGTCACCTTTTAGGAAGGCGTTAAAACTTTTAACTCTACTATTTATAACAACAATTCATCTAAGCTTTGCTCAGGATGTTGAGTTAGGCGAGAGTTTATTTTCTAGTAATTGTGCTTCTTGTCATTATTTAGGACCTGAAAGTAAAAAGCTTGTCGGGCCTGGTCTAAATGATCACATATTTGAAGAATACACTACTGAATGGTTGTATTCTTGGATCAAAAACTCTTCAGAATTAATTAAAAGTGGAGATGAGCAGGCAATATCAGTTTTTGAGCAGTATAACAAATCTGTAATGACTGCCTTCCCTTATTTTACAAATGATGACATAGATAATATTTTAGCATACATCAAGGCCGGTCCTGTTGAGGTAGAAGAGGTAGCTGAAGAATCTTCTGAAGAAGTATCTTCATCATCTAATCCTTCGACTATATTAATTATTCTTTTAGTAGCATTAGTTTTATTTGCGGTTGTTTTAGCTCGAGTTAAAAATGTTCTCAAAGAACTCAAAGGTGATTCAACGGCTTCTCTTCTTGAAAGTGCTATTACTTGGTTAAAAGCAACCCCAATTGTTGTTGGTCTAGTTGTTTTATATTTTGTTTTAAGTGGGCTTGGTGCAGCCTGGGATGGTTTGTTAACTGTTGGTGTTCAGCAAGGTTATCAACCTGAACAACCTATAGCTTTTTCTCATAAACTACATGCAGGTGAAAATGGGGTAGATTGTAACTACTGTCATTCCGGAGCCCGTCACAGTAAAAGTGCTGGAGTTCCTTCAGCAAATGTTTGTATGAATTGTCATACATATATCAATGAAGGAAGATCCGAGGATGGAACAAAAGAAATTTCAAAAATTTATGCTGCTATTGGATTTGACCCTGAAACGCGATCTTACATAGAAGGTTACGAGCAGCAGCCGATTGAATGGATTCGTATTCATAATTTACCTGACTTGGCGTATTTTAATCACTCTCAGCATGTAAATGTTGCCGGTGTTGAGTGTCAAGAATGTCATGGGCCAATTCAAGA
>NTKG01000063.1 GCA_002457305.1 Bacteroidetes bacterium MED-G21
AGGGTTTGTAGCAGTATGTGATTGACTTAAGTATGTATATGCTGCATAACAATCAATAATACCTCTTCCAAATGTGTTATCCTCTCCTATATCGCCAAGATCCGAAGCAGTATAATAAAGAGCGGTAAGGATTTCGGCACCGCTAAGATCAGGAAAAGCTTCTTTAAGTAATAAAACGGCACCAGAAACATGTGGAGCAGCCATCGACGTACCTGATTTTGTACTGTATGAATTAGGTCCTACTGATGAGCGAACATTGTGCCCAGGTGCTACAACTTCTGGGTGAATTGTCAGTGAGCTATCGTTGGTAGGACATTGTACGGGACCTCTACTTGAAAAAGAACTAATAGGGTTTCCATTAAGGTTTGCATTTACACTTCCCACAGAAAAGGTGTTCACAATTGTTGTGTTAATTCTTTGAGGCGCAGAAATAGTGGTGTTGTTTGGTCCTGCATTTCCTCCCGAAAAAATATTTGCAATACCAACTGCTTCAAGTACATTCATTAAATCTCTAATATAATCATTACAGTGAACCGTATCTGGGTTGTCATTCCATCGCCAAGAGTTGTTAATAACATCAGGTATGTCGTATGTTGTTTCTGAATTATTGTCAGAATCTAAAGCCCATTCATATGCAGCAACAATGTTTTCAAGTGGTGGTAATTCTTCAACGGTACTGGTAACTAAATCACAGGCCATCCAGTAGGCTCCCGGCGCAACACCTATGGTGTCTCCAGTAGGTAAACCTTTGCCAATCATAGTTCCTAAGGTGTGAGTGCCATGATCACTATTACTCTCATTAGGGAAATCTTTAAAATATCCATACCAACTTTGATCCATTGGAAAGTGATTTGCTAAAAATCTATTTTTTATTGCTGGGTGTTCAGGACATACACCTGTATCATAATCGTAAACAAGTAAGCCTCTTCCAGTGTAGCCCAAGTTCCATAATGCTGGAGCATTAATAGCCTC
The DNA here is from genome assembly GCA_002457305.1 of Bacteroidetes bacterium MED-G21. Classification (GTDB taxonomy): domain Bacteria; phylum Bacteroidota; class Bacteroidia; order Flavobacteriales; family UBA7430; genus MED-G21. The sequence goes on from NTKG01000063.1 coordinate 973, forward strand.
TAATCCAGTTTCAATTGATTCTGTATTCACAAGTTGATGCTCAGAATTGATTTCTTCTAATGGAGAAATTTTATCAATATTTAGATCAATATATGCGACATCATTCCTTTGTCCTATTTCATATATTAAGTCTTGTGTACTTTCTAAGTAAATTTGATTTATAATCCAATATTTACGAAGATTATTATAGGTTGATGGTGCATTGTTTTTTAAAAAGTTGATTAGGTTTTCTTGACTTGTATTGGCTTTATGTTTAAGTTTTTTAATAGTTTTTATTGCTCTTTCTTTAACAGGCGTTTGTTTTAGAATGAAATCTTGATGTAATTGAAATGCATCTACTTTATCTTGCATTTCTATTCGAATTGGAAATTTTTGGTCTATATGTTCTGCATTAGAGATACTATCTTGTAGCCTGTTACTTAAAACATGCTGCGCTTGTAAAAACGAGCTGAATAGTAAAAGAGTAAATAGTATATTTTTCATCTAATTCGGAAATACTAGTTAAATAAGTTAGAGATTCAACCGATTATAAAAAAATGTAATAAAAAATTAATTATTTATTTTTTCATTTTCCCAATTGAAGTCCTTGTAGTCATTAATAATGTTGTAGAGTGTGCCTCTTTCAATTGGGTGACGTCCAACGTCTTCTATTAGTTTGCAAAGTTCTTTTGTACTTAAGCTAGGATTTTGTTCTTCAGAACCTGCCATAGAATAAATTTTAGTAGAGTCGTCTATGGTTCCATCAATATCATTTACGCCAAAGTTTAGTGACATTTGAGAAGTATCTCTTCCAATCATTGGCCAATAAGCTTTAATATGATCAAAGTTGTCAAGGAATATTCTTGATACAGCATACATTTTAAGATCTTCTATAGTTGAGACTTCAGGGATATCCGACATTTGATTGTTTCCGTTGCGGAATTTCAAAGGAATAAAAGTATTAAACCCACCTGTATTATCTTGAAGTTCTCTCAACCTATTCATGTGGTCAATTCGATGAGCGTAGCTTTCAAAGTGTCCATAAAGTAAGGTTGCATTTGATGGCATTCCAATATTATGAGCAGTTTCATGAATTTTTAACCACTGTTCAGAAGTACATTTGTCTTTACATATACGATTTCTTAATTCTTCATCAAAAATTTCGGCACCACCTCCAGGAAGAGAATCTTGACCATGATCTTTAAGAATTTTTAACCCTTCTTCATAAGAAACTCTTGCTTTACGACACATAAATTCAAGTTCAACAGCAGTAAAGGCTTTGACATGTAATTCAGGTCTGTGTTCTTTTATTTTTTTAATGAGTTCTGCAAAATACATCAAGCCCATTTTTGGGTGAACACCACCTACAATATGAACTTCAGTAACTGGCTTTCCGTCATATTCTTTAACTTTTTGTAAAATATCTTCTGCACTTAATTCCCAGCCTTCTTGCCGGTGTTTAAGCAATCTGGAGTAAGAACAAAATTTGCAATCGAAAACACAAATATTAGTAGGTTCTATATGAAAATTTCTATTGAAATAAGTGTGGTCACCGTGTCTTTTAGTTCTAATGCGATTGGCTAAGCTTCCTAAAAAACCCAATTCTCCTTTTTCAAATAGGTAAATACCTTCTTTCACGGTAATTCTTTTTTCAGAAATTACTTTTTCAGCTATAGCTTTTAATTCTGAATCTATATCTGAGCTAAAATAGGTCTGAGTTTTTTCTAGTCCAATCATTTTGTAAAATTCTCTACAAATATAATTCAAATTTGATTATTCATGAATGAAAAAATTGATTAAGTAAGCTTATGTGGAACAACATTTGTTAATTTAATTCGGTATAAATTTTCTAAATTTGGATTATGTTTAAACCCATTATTAATTCATTATTAGTATTTTTTGTAATACTTATTCAATCTTGTTGTAAAAATGATTGTGATGAGCCGGAAGATGAATTTAATCTTATGCCATATTCTTTAGAGATTCCTTCTTCCCTGCCACCGATAGATGTTCCTGTAGACAATCCTTTAACGCAAGAGGGAGTTAATCTTGGTAGAAAACTATTTCATGAACCTTTACTTAGTGCTGATGGAAGTCAGTCATGTGCTTCTTGCCATATTCAATCAACAGGTTTTTCTGATCCAAATCAATTTAGTACGGGCATTGATGGCTTACAAGGAAATCGTAATGCTATGGCACTTATTAATATCGCGTGGAGTCCTTCACTAAATTGGGATGGTAGTTCAATAAACCTTGAAGATCAAGCTTTTGAGCCTGTCATAAATCCTGTTGAAATGCATGATACATGGTTAAATGTTTCTGATAAGTTAAATGCACATGCTGAATACCCTGATTTGTTTAAAGCCGCTTTTAATATAGACGAAATAGATTCTAATTACGTTGTAAAAGCAATAGCTCAGTTTGAGAGAACTTTAATCTCAGGAAATTCTAAATGGGATCAATGGTATAGGGGAGAGGTTACACTTACTGAGCAAGAACTTAGAGGTTGGGACTTGTTTAATGTTGATAGAACGGATTTTTCAGCAGGTGCAGATTGTTTTCATTGTCACACTGCTCCTCATTTTACAGATTTCACCTTTCATAATAATGGTTTGGATAGTGACGAAAACTTTTCTGATTTGGGTTTGTATGAAACAACAGGAAGTGATGTAGATAAAGCTAAATTTAAGACGCCTACTTTAAGAAATATTGAAGTTACTGGACCTTATATGCACGATGGACGTTTTTCAACTTTAGAAGAAGTGATAGAACACTATAATTCTGGGGGGCATGCGTCCTCTACGGTAGATCCATTGATGAAAAATATTGGAGATGGATTGTTACTTTCTCCGGAAGATAAACAAGCTTTACTAGCATTTTTACGTACATTAACCGATGAAGAATTTTTAAATAACCCTGAATTTTCAAATCCTTTTTAAATAAATATATATGAAAAAGTACATTTTAGCACTGGGTATTTTACCTTTATTATTTGCTTGTAGTGGCTCTAAGAAAGCTGCAAAACAGCCCATTCCGGAAACCGAAGTAGAAGTTGTTATTCCTTGTTCAGGACCTGATTTCTTTACCAATAAAAAGTATTTCAGAGCGAACAGCATTGGTGAAAGTTTAGATCAGGTCGTATCTAAAAAGAAAGCCTTGAGTAATGCCAGAGCAGATCTAGCTGCTTCTGTGAAAATTTTGATAGAATCTGTAGTTGATAATTACGTGAAATCTTCAGAGTTGAATAATTTAGAACAGGTTGAGGAGCGTTTTGAAGGTCTAAATAGGGAAGTCATAAAACAAGAGCTTGTGGGTATTAAAACCATCTGTGAAAAGTTGACCAAAACAACTGAAGGAAAGTTTAAAACCTATATTGCGATTGAATTATCAGCGCAAAAATTGGTAGATAAGTTTCACGAACGTATAATGAAAGATGATCTTTTAATGATTGATTACGATTACGAAAAGTTTAAAGATACTTTCGAAAAAGAAATGGGTAAATTATAACATAATGAGGCATAAGCCTCTTTTTTATTTTTACAGTATTTTATTTATGCTTTATGCATTAGTTTTGTTGTAAAATTAAAAGGATGAAATTATTTAGAATTATTGCGCTACTGGAAGGGTTATCATACATTTTACTACTCTTTGTGGCTGTTCCTGTAAAATATTCTCTAGGAGACCCTACGTATGTTAAGTTACTTGGTATGCCTCATGGAATCTTATTTGTAGCTTATCTTGGTTTTGCTTTTTACTTTAAGCAGGAACAAAATTGGAGTATGAAGACACTTACTATAGTATTATTAGGTTCGGTTGTGCCTTTTGGAACTTTTTATGTGGATAATAAATATTTAAGGACAAAATAGTTGCGAAATAATCCTTAGTTTAAATCCAAGTCTAAGTGCTTTTTCATATACATTAATTTAGGGTGTTTTTCTAGCATGTGTTTAAGCTTGTCTTGTGGCGTATAGAGTATTTTACTTTCTTCTACCGCAATCACCGGGAAGTCAATGTTTATACCATAGTTGTTCAATGACTTTCTAAGAAAGGTAAGTAGTTCCGGTTTTTCTGTTTGCAGATCTTCTGCTAAAGCTTGACTTTCTACTGGAAAGTGTAATAAGAAATTGTTGTCAATTTTTGGGAATTGCTCTGAGAAGAGACGGAAAAGAGATATTTTTCCTTTTGTTTCAATTATTTTTGCATATTCTAACCATAAAGGATTGAGCTGCTCTTGATCAAAGTCAGAACGTGATTCTCCCGTTGCTATCGTGATTTCTTTTTCTTCTTTTTCCCCTTCTTTTGTATTTAAAAATTGGTTAATAGAAAAGCCGCTTAAACTGCCTTTTTTGATCTTATTTATAATGTCAGGGTTTGCCTTTTTTAGAATGGCTTTTTGAACTTTTGGTATCTCGGCGACTTTTGGTATTTGGGTATGTGATTTATTGATTTGCGCTTTTACTGTTGGCGTTTCAATCGTTTTGTCGAATTTGGTTATTGGTGTATTAAAAGCCGTATGAGTTAAGATGAATGACTTACGGCGTTTTTTTTTTAATACTCCTTCAGAAGAAAGTGAACAAATTTGCATTAAACCAAGTTCAATAAGTAGTCTTTGATTTCTGCTCGACTTGTATTGTACATCACATTCGTTGCAGATCTCCAGGGCTCGTAATATGAAGTCCTGATCGCAATTTTGAGATTGTTCTACATATTTTGTTTTAATGGTGTCACCAACTTCCAGAAGTTCTACAGTTTGTGGGTTTTTACAAACCAATACATTTCGCAAGTGTTCCGCCAATCCGTTAATAAAATTGTGCCCGTCAAAGCCTTTTTGAAGAATTTCGTTAAAAGTAATTAAGGAAGCCGGGATGTCTTGTTTTAAAGCTTGATCCACTGCCGTAAAATAGTAATCGTAATCAAGAATGTTTAAGTTCTCTATGGTGTCTTTATAAGTGATTTTTGCCTGATTAAAACTCACCATTCGGTCAAATATGGAAAGTCCGTCACGTAGTGCACCATCAGCTTTTTGACCGATGATGTGAAGTGCATCCGATTCAAATTCGATGTTTTCATTTTTACAAATCTTAGCTAGGTGATCGGCTACATCTTCTGCCTGAATTCTTTTGAAGTCAAAAATTTGACAACGTGAAAGAATGGTAGGAATGATTTTGTGTTTTTCTGTAGTTGCTAAAATGAAAATAGCGTGTGCGGGAGGCTCTTCTAAGGTTTTTAAGAATGCGTTAAAAGCTGCCTGAGATAACATGTGAACCTCATCAATAATGTAGATTTTACGATCACCAACTTGAGGTGGAATACGCACTTGTTCTACTAAATTACGAATGTCTTCAACAGAGTTGTTAGAGGCTGCATCCAGCTCATGAATGTTAAATGAATGTTGTTCGTTAAAAGAAGTACAAGACTCACATTTGTTACAGGCTTCAGTTTCAGACTTCAGATTTAAGCAATTAATAGTTTTTGCAAGAATACGTGCACAAGTAGTTTTGCCAACGCCACGAGGACCACAAAATAAAAAAGCTTGAGCCAAATGGTTGTTTACTATCGCATTTTTCAATGTATTGGTAATAGACTTTTGGCCAACAACTGTGTCGAAGGTTTGTGGTCTGTACTTACGTGCCGATACAATGAAGTTTTCCATAGATGTTTCTTGATCTTAGAAGCGTTTCAAATATAAAAGATGTTTTCAAATTTCACCTTTTTTAAAGCTTTAAGATATTAACAATTTATTGCTCGGTGTCCGGTGAAGATAAATTGTTGAGATATGCCACCAACTTTTTTACTGCTCTTCCTCTGTGGCTAATAGTTCCTTTTTCTTCCATAGACATTTGTGCAAAGCTTCGCTTTTCATTTTCGGGCATAAAGATAGGGTCGTAGCCAAAACCTTCATTACCTTGTTTTACTTTGCTGATATGTCCATTTATTTCTCCTTCGAATAAGTGTTCTTCATTGTTGAGCGTTAAAGCTATTGCAGTTCTGAATTTGGCTGATCTATTTTCTTTGCCTTGAAGCTCGTTAAGAATCTTTTCAATATTTGCTTCCGCAGATTTTTCGGGACCAGCATAACGAGCCGAATAAACACCTGGTGCACCATTTAATGTATCAATTTCAAGCCCAGTATCATCAGCAAAACAGTCGTAATTATAGTTTTCTTTTATGTAATGTACTTTCTGAAAAGCATTTGCTTCAAGAGTGTCACCTGTTTCTGGGATGTCTTCGGTACAGCCAATTTCTTTTAGACTGATAATTTCAATTTCTTTAGGTATTAAAGTTTGAATTTCTTTTAATTTGTTAGGGTTGTTGGTAGCAAATACAATTTTCATTTGTTTGTTATTGAAGAATTTTAAAATCTTTTTTACATACTTTGATATACAGATACGTTTTCAAAACCTTCGGTTTGGTATTGCAACCATTCTCCTTTAGAATTTGAGTATATGAAAAGTGCGTCGATTTCAGGATGGTTTTTTAAATACTGTTTACTAGTTTCTAATCCCATTACCATAAAAGCAGTTGCTAGGGCATCTGCCTCCATACAAGATTCAGTCATGATAGTCACTCCTAATAAATTTGTTTGTAATGGTACTCCAGTTTTAGGATTTATGGTATGTGCGTATTTCATTCCTGTTTCTTCGTCTACTTTAAAATGGCGATAGTTCCCAGAGCTTGCTATGGCTTTATCTGATACTTCAATTATGGCTTGGTAGCGTTCTTTTTGAATTTCTTCTGAAGGTTTGTCTATACCAATGCTCCAAGGTTTTTCTTCGGCATTAAGTCCATTGCATTTGAGTTCGCCACCAATTTCTATCATGTAGTTTTTAATGCCAATTTTTTGTAGATGTTCTCCAACTAAATCTACGGTGAAACCTTGTGCAATAGCATTAAAATCTATTTGGGTATTTGGATTCTCTTTTATAATATGACTATCCTTAATACTTATTTTTTTATAACCCACTGATTGCATTAAATAAAATAGTTTATTTTCATTTTTATTAGAGATTTCTTCAAAACCAAAGCCCCAAAAGTTTACTAATGGTGCAATAGTGGGGTCAAATGAACCATTGGTTTCATTTGCTATTTTTAGCGCCATTTCAAACACCCTCATAAATATTGAATCTATTATTACATTTTCATTTCTATTTATTTTACTAATAATAGATTCGTTTATATATGTTGATAGCGAAAGGTCTACAGCTTTTAAGATACTATCAATATCATTTTGGTAATTTATTCCATGAGGACTTATATACTTAATGGAGTATGTTGTTCCTTGGGTGTTTCCGATGTTAGTTACAATTTTTTTATTAGGAGAAGAATCTCCACAAGATATAAGTAGCGCAGAAATAAGAAATAAATATTTCATCATTAATTTTTCATTTTAAATGAAAATAAAAAAGACCCACTATAAAGCGAGTCTTTTTTATTTTGATATGATTAGCCTCCAAAATCATCAAAGGCAACATTTTCTTCAGGTACACCCCAATCATCGCACATTTTGAGAACTGCTTGGTTCATTAATGGTGGACCACAGAAGTAGAACTCAATATCTTCAGGAGCTTCATGAGGTTTTAGGTGATGTTCAATTACAGCATTGTGAACGAAACCTAGGAACCCATCCCCTTCATCATCTAAACTTTTTTTCTCTTTCCAGTTATCCTCTGGTGCTGGTTCTGAAAGTACCAAGTGAAACTTGAAATTTGGGAATTCTTTTTCAATTTGCCGGAAATCATCTTCGTAGAACAACTCACGTTTAGAACGACCACCATAGTAATATGTTACTTTACGGTCTGTTTTTAAAGTGTGGAATAGGTGGAATAAGTGCGAACGCATTGGCGCCATACCGGCTCCACCACCTATGTAAACCATTTCAGCATCAGTTTCTTTGATAAAGAATTCACCATAAGGACCTGAAATAGTTACTTTGTCGCCTACTTTACGAGAGAATACATAAGAAGAACAAATACCAGGATTTACATCCATCCAAGCATTTTTTGCCCTATCCCAAGGTGGCGTAGCAATACGAATGGTTAGCATGACGATGTTTCCTTCGGCAGGGTGGTTGGCCATAGAGTAAGCACGGAAACACTCTTCGTCATTTTTCATTTTTAAGGGCCATAAACCAAATTTATCCCATTCACTTTTAAACTTATCTGGTCCTGCAGGATCGTTAGGCTCCGGACGAATGTCCATATCTTTAAAGTCAACTTCGCACTCAGGAACATCAATTTGGATGTAGCCACCTGCTTCAAAGTCTAGCGTTTCACCTTCAGGTAATTTAACGATAAATGCTTTAATAAATGTAGCTACGTTGTAGTTAGAAATCACTTCACATTCCCATTTTTTAATTCCGAATATTTCTTCAGGAATTTCAATGTTCATATCATTTTTGATCTTAACTTGACAACCTAATCTCCAGTCATCAGCAATTTCTTTACGTGAAAAATATGGTTTCTCAGTAGGAAGAATTTCTCCACCTCCCTCAGTGACCTGACATTTACACATGGCACAAGTTCCACCGCCACCACATGCTGATGGTAAGAATATTTGGTTGTTACCCAAAGTAGATAATATTGTTGAACCTGCATCAACTTCAACTTCTTTTTGACCATTGATAACAAGCTTTACTTTTCCTCCAGGAGATAGTTTCGCTTTGGCAAATAAAAGTATGCCGACCAATGATAACACAACGGAAAGAAATACGATTATTGTTGTTAAAAGTGTAATACCCATTTAATTTTGTCTTTTCAGAATTATAATTGAATACCCATAAAACTCATAAAGGCGATACCCATCAAACCAGTAATTATGAACGTAATACCCAAACCTCTAAGTGGTGCTGGTACATTTGAATAACGAATTTTTTCGCGAATTGCAGCAATAGCTACAATAGCTAAAAACCATCCAACACCTGAACCTAATGCAAAAACAGTGGCTTCAGTAATTGTTGAGTACTGTCTTTCTTGCATAAATAAAGCACCACCTAAAATTGAACAGTTTACTGCAATCAATGGAAGGAATATACCCAGTGCACCATAGAGTGCAGGAGAAACCTTTTCTACAATCATTTCAACCAATTGAACCATGGAAGCAATTACTGCAATGAACATGATAAAACTTAAAAATGATAGGTCTACGTTTTCTACTAAAGCACCAGATTTTAGTACGTAATTTTCTAGAAGGTAGTTTATAGGAACAGTAATACCTAAAACGAATATTACAGCAGCACCAAGACCAACTGCAGTTTTTACTGTTTTAGAAACGGCCAAATAAGAACACATCCCCAAGAAATATGCAAAGATCATATTGTCTATGAAGACAGATTTAACGAATATGTTTACCAAGTCTTCCATTTTCTTAATTTTCTTCAATTAGTTCTTTATTTCTGTTTCGTTGAATCCAAATAATTAATGCAACGGTAATCAATGCCATGGGGGGTAGAATCATTATGTTGTTGTTCATGTAGCCCATTTCATAAAAAGAGTCTGGAATAATTTGCATACCCCAAATCTTTCCGGAACCTAAAAGTTCTCTGAAAAATGCAACAACAATTAAAATCCAAGCATAACCCATTGCGTTACCAATAGCATCCAAAAATGATGGCCAAATTTTATTTCCAAGCGCAAATGCTTCTAAACGTCCCATTATGATACAGTTTGATATAATCAAACCGACAAAAACAGATAATTTT
>NTKG01000064.1 GCA_002457305.1 Bacteroidetes bacterium MED-G21
ATTACTTATGTAACATCTACTGGTTATATGCCACCATGGCCTGCTGACCCTAATTATAGTCATTTTATTGGTGAAAAAATTCTTACTGAAAATGAAAAGATGATTTTACAAAAATGGTACGATCAAGGATCTATACCAGGTGATACATCTAAAATACAAGAATCGGATTTTGTGCCAATGTCAAAAAAAAAATACGGCAATCCTGATTTAGTTATTAAATTAAATAATCCATTTATTATTCCAGGTGATAATAAAGATCGGTTTATGCTTACAAAATTGCCATTTGAATTAGATGCAGATACCAATATTCGATTAATTGAATTTGTTCCTGATAATAAACAACTGGTTCATCACTTAAATGCACATTTAATAATCTATGACAAAGAAAAATCTGATCATTTAAAGTATGTAAAACCTATTTTAAATGGTGATATTCACAATGATTCTACTGCTTTTCATCAACTTAATATACCTTATAGCGACGGTGAGTTCCCTAAATTGTTACCATCAGTTTCTAATTACCTTCCTGGAGTTGAACCTATTGTTTATCCTGATGGAATAGGTGGGTATAGAGTTAATAAACAATCTGCAATTTTAGTTAAAGATCTTCATTTTGGTCCTTCACCTATAGAAGATTCAGATCATTCACATTTTAATATTTATTTTGATAAAAATCCTCCGGGAAGACAAATCGGTGAATTTATTTTAGGTACTCAAGGAATATCTCCTGTGATACCACCTTTAGTAATTGCTCCTAATGAAGTTAAGAATTTTGAAACTGAGACTATAATTTTAGAAGACATTTCTGTTCTAACAATCAATCCACATATGCATTTAATTGGTAAAAAATATAAGGCGTATGCTGTTGAACCTAATGGTGATACTATACCATTAATTAAAATTGATGATTGGAATTTTAGATGGCAATATTTTTATACTTTTAAAAAGATCCTACATTTACCTGCAGGGTCTTTAATTAAAGTTGAAGCAACTTTTGATAACACTTTAAATAATATGGATAATCCATTTAACCCACCACAGTTTATTACTGGGGAGAATGGTAGTATGAAAACCACTGATGAAATGTTGCAATTAATCGTAAGTTATTTACCTTATCAAGAAGGTGATGAAAATCTTAAATTAGATTAAACAAATGAAATATTTAACAATCTTATTTGTCTTATTGTTTTGTTCTTGTAATAATTATATAGATGTAGCAGACATACGTGTTTTAGCTGAAGAAAAGACCATGTTGGAAATCAGAGGTTTGGTTTCTGGTGTTGTTCAGGATAAAGATCAATTAGGAGGTTTTTATATTCAAGACGCTAGATACTTATACAAAAAAAGTGTTTTTGTAAATTCTTCAGAACAGGTTTCAGTTGGTGATGAAGTATTATTAAATGCAATAATTATTGAAAAAAACAATGAAACCCAACTAGATAATGTTGAGTTAATTAAAATACTCTCTCATAATCGCTTTATTAATGTAGAGAAAATTTCGTTACCGATTTCTGATGAACAATGGGAAGAACTTGAAGGTTGCCTTGTAGAGATTAAGGATAAACTTCAAATTAGTGATTCATATCAATTCAATAAATACGGACAGTTATTATTGTCAAAAGGTGAATTGATTCAAGAGACGGAACTTTTTGATGCTCAAGATGATTCTCTTGAAATATCTCACTTAACATTACAACAAGAACTGAACTCTATTTACGTTGACGATTTGTCTGATTTTAAATTCCCCAAAATAGATTCCTTATATATTGACCCATTCAAAGTAGTAGTAGGCGCAAAATGCTCTAAAATTAAGGGGTTTGTTTCACAGTACAATAAAACATATAAAGTAAGGCTAGTTAATGAACTAATTGTTGAACAATTCGTCCCACCTAACTTAATAGATTTAGACACAGATTTGAAAATAATGAATTTCAATCTTTATAATTTATTTAATGGTAATGGTAAAAAAGAGGGTTTTCCTACTGCACGTGGTGCGAAGAGTTATGGTGCATATCAATTGCAACTGAAAAAATTAGCTTCTGCAATTTATGCAGTAGATCCAGATATCCTAGCAATGATGGAACTTGAAAATGATGGAGAAGATGAATTTAGTTCCATTCAACAATTTTGTGACTATCTTAATAAGCATGGTGATAGACAATATGAAATTGCTCACACTCATGGAGTGATAGGTGATTATCCTATTAAAACAGGTATTATTTATGATCCTAGTGTGGTTGATACAAAGTATAAAGCGCAGTATCACAACCATCCTAACTTTTCAAGACCCTCATTATCTCAAAGGTTTATCTATAATGATAGTTTAGAGTTTGTTATTTGTGCAAATCATTTTAAATCTAAGGGCTCTAGAAATGCCAAAGGTTTAGATTTAGATCAAAAAGATGGTCAGGCTTCTTATAATTACAAAAGAACACTTCAAGCAAAAACTCTTTTAGATATCATAGACTCACTTTATTTTGATGAAAACATTATAGTATTGGGCGATTTTAATGCTTACAGTAATGAAGATCCAATTCAGGCACTTCAGTCTACAAATTTAAATCGATTAGAAACTTTTAACCATTCATATGTCTATAAAGGTAAAAATGGGAGTCTTGACCATATTTTTGTAAGTGATAATTTTAAAGATCATATAGATCAAGTCCAAACTTGGAACATTAATTCAATTTACCCAAGTTGGATTAATTATTCTCATACTCTTGCTGATTCTTCATATTTCCGTTCATCAGATCACAACCCTATGGTTATAGGTGTTAATAGGGATGAAAAATGAGAATTCTTTTTACAATAAGCTTATTCTTTGTTGTCCAGCTAAAAGCCCAGGTCGATTTAGGTCTTGAATATCAGCGTAATGTTGAATGTATACGTTTGAGTGATTTTGAAGATCTTTTACTTAGTAATTCTTCATTTTTGTTTACAAAACCAATGGGACCTTACAGGCTTGCTTATGGTTTGGAAATTCAAGAAGCAATTATTGGGCAATTTGGAGGGTTTTATGTTTTTGGTTTAACATCAGACATAGATTTTAAGCTAAACAAATTTCCAGTTTCATTAAATTTAAATGGCTTTGTTGGTGGTGGAGGTGGTGCAGGTGCCCCTGATGGATCTGGTTTGGCTTATAGGTATGCTATTGGCCTAAAAGGGCAGCTAAGCCAAAATTTCAATCTTTTAGCACGATATTCAATTTATGATCTTCCAACTGGAAATATAGCTGGTAGCCAAGTTCAATTAGGTTTTTCATATGGTTATAAATCTATATTTAATAGTGATGTTAATAATGTTCGTCTTGCAAAACAATCTGTTTCTATTCAAAGTTTATTTGTAGATCTTGACAGGTATGATTCCGAACGTTTAGATGAAAATTATCGTTCTAAATTTATCAGTGTTGAATATGCGACACATTTCACAGAAAATATTGAGGGTTTAATACGATTACAAGCAGCGATTTCAAGTCAAATTGATGGGTTTATGGCCTACTATTCTGGGTTGTCATACACGCCATTTAAACATAAATATTTTGCTTTAAAATTTAGCTCATTGATTGGGAGTTGTGGAGGAGGAGCTATGAATACTTCTGGTGGATTTGCATATTTATTGGAAACAGGTATTGATTTTAATTTATCAAACAAGACCATAAGTCTTTCTAAAGGTCATAACGCCTCCTATGCCGGTACATTTTCAGCGAATTATCTACAGCTTAGTTTAAAATATAACTTTGAAAGTAATCTAAGATTAGGAGCTTATGGGAAAAAGGTTGATTCTTATGATGGTTTTAAACAAAACTATATTGGAGTAAAAACCGGAATTCAAGTTCACAAATCTCCAAACGCATTGGATCGTAATAGTTTGATATATGAAAACATGACTTTAATGTATTTTGGTCTAGCTCATCAAATACATAATAAAATCGATATACTTGGCGAAACGCGATGGGCGATGGGTGGTGATTATGGAGCTTACGCTGAGGGGATAATCGGATTTTCAACACCCATTATTAATTTTAATAAATTCACTTTGATTGCTCCCGTTCAGATGGTTATAGCTGGTGGTGGAGGTATTGATGTTGGAAAAGGTTTTGGTATACAGCTTAATTTATCAGCTGATTATCATTTTACCAAATCAAGCTCATTATCATTTTCAGTTGGAAAACTAAATTTTATTGATGGAAATTATACGCCTTTAAGTTTCAATATAAATATTAAACAAAATCTATTTTTCTACAGCAAGTAAAACTTTATCATACATTAATATCATATGGTAAAAATAGAGTGATTTCACCTATTTACATCTCTATTAATTTTAAGTAAATTTGCGATATAATTAAATAATATTATCATTTTTTTTAATATATAATATACTGAATGTGATTGCTAAGTATTATGCCAACTATATTCTAAATAGACTAAATAGTTCTTCAGGTAGGGTTAAGTATTCTTATAATTTGAAAAAATCAAATTCAATTGCGGTATTGTTTGATGCTACTGACATTAATAATATTAAAATTATTAAAGACTTTGTTAACAGTTTTTCATCTGGCAAACAAAAAGTTAGTGCTATGGGGTATGTAAATAAAAGTAATACATCATTTGATCATTTCTCAAGTCTATATTTTGATTATTTTTCAAATAAAAATTTAAATTGGTTTGGGAAACCTTATGGGCATTTGATCACAAATTTTTTAGATTATGAATACGATATCCTAATAGATTTAAGTCTAAAAAATCATTACGCATTAAATTATTTGTTAAAAGCATCCACTGCAAAATTTAAAATTGGTGCATCAAAAAAGGATATTACTATATTTGACCAGGAAATAAATTCAGATGAAATTCCTAACCTAAATGTGTTAATTACTAAAATAACTGACCATTTAACTCAAGTTAAGTAATGAAAAAAGATTTTAAAGGTACTGGTGTTGCGATGGTAACACCTTTTAATGAAGATAAAACAGTAGATTATATAGGTTTATCTAATTTGATAGAATACTTAATAGATGGAGGTGTCGAGTCCCTAGTTTCTTTGGGTACAACAGGTGAAAGTGCTGTTCTAACTAATGATGAAAAACAAAAGATTGTTGCTTTTACTAAAAATGAAATTAATGGGAGAGTACCATTTGTTGTAGGTATAGGTGGTAATAATACTTCTGATGTTGTTGCTCAAATTAAATCAACTGATTTTTCTGGTATTGATGCCATTTTATCTGTTTCACCTGCTTATAATAAGCCTACTCAAGAAGGGATTTACCAACATTTTAAGGCTATTTCAGAAGCTTGCCCGACAAATATTATTTTATACAATGTTCCCGGAAGAACATCTTCAAACATGTCTGCTAACACAACGTTAAGTCTGGCAAATGATTTTGCAAACATTATTGGAATTAAAGAAGCTTCAGGAGATATGGAACAAATCATGCAAATTCTAAGGGATAAACCGGATAACTTTAAAGTGCTTTCAGGAGATGATGCTTTAACTTTGCCCATGATATTTATGGGAGCAGAAGGTGTAATCTCTGTACAAGCTATGGCCCAGCCTAAAGAATTTTCTGAGATGGTTCGTCAAGGTTTAATTGGTAATATTCAAAAGGCAAGAGCATTACACTATCCTCAGCTTGAGGTGATAGACCATCTTTTTGCTGAAGGAAATCCTGCTGGTGTAAAAGCATGCTTAAAAATTAAAGGTGTTTGCGAAGAACATGTCAGACTTCCTTTAACCTCTATTTCAAGAACAAGATACAATCAACTTAAAGATTTGTTAACTAAGAGAAATTAGTTAAAGCTTGTAATTATTTCCCCGAACTAATCACAGGTGATTTCAGTTACACTAGTATAATTATTATTGTATGATGTAATTGGACTTGAACTCTCTATGGCTTCTAGTTCATCATTACAATATTCGGCAGTCCAATTAAGCTCATCTTGTACAACGCCGTCATGGGATGTTATACTTGTGCACGTTTTACATGATTCATCTGTACAAGAAGAGATTGTTATGAGTAAAAATATAGATACTCTTAATAATATAGTTTTCATTCCAAATATAAAATATGACAAATTAATGTACTAAAATATTGAATAATTAGATTTATATGAACCATTAATTAATAAAAATTTCGTGTTAAAAAGTTTCATAGGTACCATTAATTAAACAGTTTATATTATTATAATTTAGCCATTAATTTAACAGAAATTAACGGATATTAACGCATACTTAACTAAAGAAAACATTTTCATAATTTATGTTTGTTTGGTCAAGTTATAAACAATAAACAATCACTTTGAAATGAATGATTTAGACATTAAGGAAATCAACGACAAAATTAAAGAAGAAAGTGCTTTTATAGATCTATTAACGATGGAGATGAATAAGGTAATTATTGGTCAAAGTCATATGATAGAACGCTTATTAATAGGACTACTAGGAAATGGACATATTCTTTTAGAAGGTCTACCTGGTCTGGCAAAAACTTTAGCGATTAATACGCTTTCAAAAGCTATTAATGGAAAGTTTAGCCGCATACAATTTACGCCAGACCTTTTACCTTCAGATGTGATTGGTACCAATGTTTATAATATGCCTAAAAATGAATTTAGCATTAAGAAAGGTCCAATTTTCGGAAATTTCATACTAGCTGATGAAATTAACCGTGCCCCAGCAAAAGTTCAATCAGCATTATTAGAAGCCATGCAAGAACGTCAGGTGACAATTGGAGATAAAACTTTTGCTATGAAAGAACCATTTCTGGTTTTGGCTACACAGAATCCGGTTGAGCAAGAGGGGACCTATCCTTTACCTGAGGCTCAAGTAGATCGTTTTATGTTGAAGACTGTTATTGATTATCCAAAACAAAAAGATGAGCATACCATTATGCGAAACAGTTTGAATGGTCAATATGAAATTGTTAAACCTGTAGTTACTATGAAGCAGATACTTACAGCACGCGAAGTTGTAAAAACTGTATACATGGATGAGAAAATAGAGAATTACATTCTTGATATTATTTTTGCAACACGTTATCCTGACCAATTTGGTTTAGATAATTTAAGTCCATTGATTTCTTTTGGCGCATCTCCTCGTGGGTCTATCAATCTTGCTACTGCAGCCAAAGTTTATGCTTTCATAAAACGAAGAGGTTATGTTATTCCAGAAGATGTAAGAGCTGTTTGTCACGATGTACTTCGCCATAGAATTGGCATAACTTATGAGGCAGAAGCTGAAAACATAAGTTCTGAGGATATTATAGATCAGATATTGAATAAAGTAGAAGTACCTTAGAATGGAAACCAAAGAGCTTTTAAAAAAGGTTCGGAAAATCGAAATTAAAACGCGTCGATTATCGAATCATATTTTTTCGGGTGAATACCATTCTCATTTTAAGGGCAGAGGTATGACTTTTTCAGAGGTACGTAAATATCAATTTGGAGACGATATTCGTGATATTGATTGGAACGTTACAGCTAAACTTAATGAAGCCCATATTAAGATCTTTGAGGAAGAAAGGGAGTTAACTATGATGCTTTTAGTTGATGTTTCTAAATCAGAATCATTTGGTACGCGAATACAACAAAAAAGGGATTTGATTACAGAGCTTTGTGCAGTTCTTTCATTTTCGGCTATCCAAAATAATGATAAGGTAGGTGTGGTGTTTTTTACAGATCAAATAGAACTATTTATCCCACCAAAAAAGGGAAAATCTCATATTCTCAGGATCATTCGTGAGTTGATCGAGTTCAAGCCTAAAGGTACAGGTACGAATATCTCTGAAGCTTTTAAGTTTTTAAGCTCTGTAATTAAAAAAAGAAGTATTGTCTTTACTCTTTCTGATTTTCAGGATGAAGCGTACGATAAAAATTTGAAGATTGCCTCTAGTAAACATGATCTGACAGCTATTCGAATCATAGACCCGGCTGAAGAACAGCTTCCAGATATTGGTTTGGTTCAACTTCAAAATCCTGAAACAGGTACTATGGGCTGGGTTGATACTAGTTCTAGTATTGTAAGAGCAACTTATGAGAAAGATTATCAAAATTTTGTAGCTAATTTTAAATCCTATTGTACACATTCTGGTACTGATTATCTTGATTTAAGAGTCGACCGTTCATATACAAAACAACTATTAGAATTCTTTAAAAGAAGATAATTTGAAAAGATATTTATACATATTCGTCTTATTAAGTTCTATTTTTTCATTCGCTCAAACGGAAGTCAAAATTTTAGCAGACACTAATCAGGTATTTATAGGAGATATTATAAACTTAAATATACTTGTTAATAGTAGTGAACAAATTTTATGGCCAGATATCGAAGAAGTTATTTCGCCTTTGGAAATCCAAAATTTAAGTTCCGTTGACTCATCTTTTGTTAATAGTCAATATGAATATAGTCAAAACCTATCTGTACAACAATTTGATACAGGTCTAGTTGTATTACCTCAGCTTCCATTTGTTGGTGTTGAGAATGACACGTTTTACTCTGATTCCTTGTTTTTTTCTTTTCTAGCTGTTCCGTTAGACACGACTAATGCTATATTTGATATTAAGTCACCTAAAAAAGTGCCTTTTAACTTCGCAGAGGCGAAACCATACATCTATGGTTTTGTTGGTTTCATCTTACTTAGTCTACTTGTGTATTATTTAATTCGAAGATTTAAAAAGAAAGATACAGCCATCGAAGAACTTGTCGAACTCATTCCTTGCGAAATTGAAGCTATTAATGCATTAAAGAACCTTGAATCTCAGAGTTTGTGTGAAAAAGGATTGGTTAAAGATCATTATGTTCAACTTACTACCATCTTAAGACGATATTTTGATCGTGAATATGAGATAGACACACTTGAGTCTACAACTGATGAGACTATTGAGGCTTTAAAGATACAGAAGTTAGATGCGAAGCTTATAAATAGCATCTCGGATCTTCTAACAGAAGCGGACTACGTTAAATTTGCCAAAAGTAAGCCTAATGCTAAAACGAATAATGTATTTATGCGTAAGTCATATTCAATAGTTGAAGACTGTCACAAATTGAAAGAGGAGGCTCAGAATGTTTGATCAAGTTGAGTTTTTAAATCCAGACTTTCTTTATTTTCTTATTCTCATTCCATTCATTTTAGTCTGGGAGCTATTGAGAAATAAAATGCAAAATCCCCGTATTTTGTGGTCTTCTTCATATCTGATTGAAAAAAAACTTAATTGGAAGATTATTTTAAAATACGCTTTATGGGTAACCAAATCTCTTGCTTTATCAGCAATAATTATCGCTCTAGCGAGGCCTCAAACCACTGAGGTGAGTACCGAAACTCTTAGTAAAGAAGGAATTGATATAGTTATTGCTATGGATGTTTCTACCAGTATGTTGGCCGAAGATTTTAAGCCAAATCGTTTACAGTCAGCTAAACAAGTTGCACATGATTTTATTTCAGGAAGGCATTCAGACCGTTTTGGACTGGTTGTTTATGCTGGCGAAAGTTTCACTCAATGTCCTTTAACTACTGATCATAAGGTGGTTAAAAATCTTTTAAAAGATGTAAAAGATGGGCTTATAGAAGATGGAACTGCAATTGGTATGGGCCTAGCTACTTCCGTTTCAAGACTAAAAGAGAGTACAGCTGATAGTAAAGTAATTATTCTTTTAACTGATGGCGAAAACAACTCCGGATTCATTGACCCTATGACGGCTGTAGAACTTGCTCAAGAATCTAATGTAAAGGTTTACACGATAGGTGTAGGCTCTTATGGCACAGCGCCTTATCCAACGCAAGATTTGTGGGGTAGAGATACTTATGTTAACATAGAGGTGAAAATAGATGAAGAATTACTCATCAATATAGCTGAAGCTACTAATGGAATGTATTTCCGGGCTAATAATAAAGATAAACTAGAAAAAATATACGAACAAATTGAGGGTTTAGAAAAAACAGAATTGGAAGAATTAAAGTTTTATAACTATGAAGAATTGTTTGATTATTATGCTCTTATAGCCTTAATTTTAATGTTTTCAGGATTTCTTCTTCAGTACACACTATTAAAAAGTATTGCCTAATGTTTGATATTGGAAATCCACACTATCAGTATTTACTTGTTTTGCCTTTACTTATTTTGGTAGCTTACTTTCACTTTAAATCATGGCGAAATAAAAAACAAGAACAATTTGCAGATACCGTTCTCTTTGATAAGATTAATCCATTTCGGTCAAAAAGAAAGTCCGTAATTAAACTTATTTTAAGGCTTTTTGGTTTAACTGCATTAATCGTTGGTTTGATTAACCCAAAGGTGGGTACAAGAATAGAAACTGTTACTCGAAAAGGTGTAGATGTCGTTTTTGCCATTGACGTATCTAAGAGCATGTTGGCTGAAGATATTGCACCGAGTCGAATTCTAAAGGCAAAACAGATTTTATCTAAAGCTATTGATGAATTGGTTAATGATCGTATTGGAATCATTGTTTATGCAGGTAAAGCTTATGCTCAATTACCACTAACAACTGATTAT
>NTKG01000065.1 GCA_002457305.1 Bacteroidetes bacterium MED-G21
CATAGAGGTGTTTGATCAAAATAAAATTTTATTTGCACCTGGTAAGGCTTCCAATGCTGGAGGGGTTGCCGTTTCTGGTTTGGAAATGTCGCAAAACTCTTTACGCTACAATTGGACACGTGAAGAAGTGGATGCTAAGTTGCACGCCATTATGGTAGATATACATACCTCTTGTGTGGCTTATGGTTCAGATGGTAATGGTTATACCAACTATGTAAAAGGAGCCAATGTTGCTGGCTTTGTTAAAGTAGCCGACGCCATGTTAGATCAAGGTGTGGTCTAAATAGATATTTTTTAATTCAATTTAAAGCACCCAATTTGGGCGCTTTTTTTTATGGCTTTTAATTCGTTAAAAAGGAGACTTTAAATGGGCTACTATTTTTATCTTTGCATCTTTAGAATTTAATGGAGGTATTTTATAACATATAAACATCTAAAATGTACGAAGCTTACAAAGAACATTTAAAAAAACAATTAGATGACATCAAGTCTTCAGGCTTATATAAGAATGAAAGAATTATTGTAACCCCACAAGGTGGCGATATTAGGGTGAGTGATGGTTCGGAGGTGGTTAATTTTTGTGCCAATAATTATTTGGGGTTGTCGTCTCATCCTGAGATGATTCAGGCTTCAAAAGATGTGCTCGATTCGCATGGTTTCGGAATGTCATCTGTGCGTTTTATTTGCGGAACTCAAGATATTCATAAGACCTTAGAGGCCAAACTGTCTTCTTTTCTAGGGATGGAGGATACCATTTTATATGCTGCTGCTTTTGATGCCAATGGTGGCCTTTTTGAGCCTTTGCTTACGGCCGAAGATGCTATCATTTCTGATGAGCTTAATCATGCTTCTATTATTGATGGGGTTCGCCTGTGTAAAGCACAGCGCTATCGGTATAAAAACAGCGATATGCAAGATCTTGAAGCCAAGCTTAAAGAAGCCCAGTCTGCGCGGTATAGAATGATTGTTACAGATGGGGTTTTCTCTATGGATGGTTATATTGCCAAGCTTGATCAGATTTGTGATTTGGCAGAGAAGTATTATGCCATGGTTATGGTAGACGATTGTCATGCAACAGGTTTTGTAGGAAAAACAGGAAGAGGTACACATGAGCATTGCAATGTGATGGGGCGTGTAGATATCATTACTGGTACTTTAGGAAAAGCATTGGGTGGTGCCATGGGCGGATTTACTTCTGCTAAAAAAGAAATTGTAGATATTTTACGTCAGCGTTCGCGCCCTTATTTGTTTTCGAATTCTTTAGCGCCTTCTATAGTGGGTGCTGCCAATAAGGTGATTGATTTACTCTCTTCTTCAACCGAGCTTAGAGATAAATTAGAAGCCAATGCCAAGCAATTTAGATCGGGTATGGAAGCTGCTGGTTTTGATTTACGAGCTGGTGAGCACGCTATTGTTCCCGTTATGCTGTATGATGCAGAGTTGTCTCAACGTTTTGCAAATAGGTTGCTCGAGGAAGGCATTTATGTGATTGGTTTCTTTTATCCTGTGGTCCCAAAAGGTCTCGCTCGTATTCGTGTTCAGATCTCTGCTGCACACAGTTCAGCGCATATTGAAAAAGCCATCTCGGCGTTCACAAAAGTGGGACGAGAACTCGGTGTTATCTGAATTTAAAACAAGATTATTAGGACTTTAATTTAAGGCTTTTACGAACGGCTTTTAAAGCTTAAAAAAAGATAATGAAGGCAAGGTGGTTATTTGTGAAAAAAATAATTAACTTTGCCGTCCGTTTTTATGGGCATGGTATGTCCATTTATAGGGTAAAATTAATTAACCTAAATAAGTAAAAGGTGAATACATTAAGCTACAAAACTGTCTCAGCCAACGCGCAAACTGTTCAAAAAGAATGGTTATTGGTGGATGCTGAAGGACAGTCGTTGGGGCGTATGGCTTCTAAGGTTGCATTTTTAATTCGTGGTAAACACAAGCCAAGTTACACACCACATGTAGATTGTGGAGATAACGTGATTGTGATTAACGCTGAGAAGGTTGTTTTAACTGGCAACAAATGGGAAGCTAAAGAATACATTAGCCATACAGGTTATCCTGGAGGTCAACGTAACGCAACGGCAAGAGAAGTTTTTGAGAAGGATCCAACACGTCTTGTAACCAAGGCTGTTTATGGAATGCTTCCTAAAAACAAATTAGGAGCTGCATTGAACAGAAATTTACGTGTCTTCGTTGGCGATGTTCACGGAATGGACGCTCAAAAGCCAAAATTAATCAACTTAAAAGATATCAAATAAGATGGAAGTTGTTCACACAATCGGTAGAAGAAAAAAAGCGGTAGCTCGCGTTTACCTCACAGATGGTAAAGGTGCGATTACAGTAAACGGTAGAGACGTTAAAGATTATTTCTCTACAGCTACGCTACAATACAAACTTGAGCAAGCTCAAGCTTTGGCCGGTGTCGAGGGTCAATATGATATTAAAGTAAACGTAGAGGGCGGTGGTATTACCGGTCAGGCAGAAGCAATTCGTCTGGGCATCTCTCGTGCTTTGGTAAAATTGAATCCTGATCACCGTTTAGCGCTGAAGCCAGAAGGATTACTAACGCGTGATCCTAGAATGGTAGAGCGTAAGAAACCAGGACAAAAGAAAGCTCGTAAGAAATTCCAGTTCTCTAAACGTTAATATTGGTTTAGTATCTAAATTGTTAAGACTGCTTTGGCATTACTTAACGATTGCGAAAAAAACGTAAAAAGAAAGTAAACAGAAAACACAAATGATTGAAGTTAAAGAACTCTTAGACGCAGGTGTGCATTTTGGCCACCTAACGCGTAAATGGAATCCAAACATGGCCCCTTATATTTTTATGGAGCGCAACGGAATCCACATTATCGATCTTAACAAAACAGCTGCCAAGCTTAATGAAGCAGCAGAAGCGATGAAAAAGATCGCCCGTTCGGGAAGAAAAATCATGTATGTTGCTACTAAAAAGCAGGCTAAAGAGATTATTGCAAATGCAGCAAATGACGTAAACATGCCATATATTACTGAGCGTTGGCCAGGTGGGATGTTGACAAATTTTGTTACCATTCGTAAAGCTGTTAAGAAAATGTCGGCTATCGACAAAATGAAGTCTGACGGAACTTTTATGGTTCTTTCGAAAAGAGAACGCTTACAAATTGACCGTCAGAGAGCTAAGCTTGAAAAAAACTTAGGTTCAATTTCTGACATGACCCGTTTACCAGCAGCCTTGTTTGTTGTTGATGTGATGCGCGAATCGATTGCAATTTTAGAGGCAAAGAAGTTGGGGATTCCTACTTTTGCTATAGTAGATACCAATTCAGACCCTGAGTTAATAGATTTCCCTATTCCAGCTAATGATGATGCTTCTAAATCTATCACAACCATTATGAACGTTATTACTACTAGCGTTAAAGAAGGTTTAAGTGAACGAAAGAAGGAAAAAGAGGTTCAAGCTGCTGCCAAAAAAGATGAAGCGGCGAAAGAAGAAGCTAAATCTGAAAAGACAGCTGAAGCTGATGAACCTAAAAAAGAAAAGAAAACAAAAGCTGAATAATTTTAAATAAGAAGTCTTGTTATGAAAATTACTGCCGCAGAAGTAAATAAATTAAGAAAGCAAACAGGTGCTGGAATGATGGACTGCAAGAATGCTCTTGTAGAGGCTGAAGGAGATTTCGAAGCAGCTGTAGATGTCCTTCGTAAGAAAGGACAAAAAATTGCTGCCAAACGTGCTGATCGCGATGCATCAGAAGGTGTGGCTTTGACGAAAATTAATGCCGATAAAACTGTTGGTGTTGCGATAGTGTTAGCTTGTGAAACAGACTTTGTTGCCATTAACGAATCATTTAAAACCTTGGCTTCAGATTTTGCTGACATTGCACTTACTCAACCAAATAAAGATGCTTTTCTAGCAGCTGATTTTGATGGGATGACGGTTGCTGAGAAGTTAACTGAGCAATCTGGTGTGATTGGTGAGAAAATTGAAATCAAAGGATTTGAAAAGGTTGAAGCAAGTTATGTTGGTTCGTACACGCACGGTTCTAAAATTGCCGTTTTAGTAGGACTAAATAATGTTGTTGATAATGCTGATGTATTGGCAAAAGATTTATCAATGCAAGTGGCTTCAATGGGAGCAACAACATTGTCTTATAAAGATTTTGACGCTGCTTTTGTAGCTTCTGAAACAGAAGCGAGAATTGCTGTGATTGAAAAAGAAAATATTGAGTTGTCTCGATTGGGTAAAACACTCAAAAATGTACCTCAGTATATTTCAATGTCTCAATTGAATGATGAAGTTATTGCAAAAGCAAAGTCTGATATTGAAGCGCAATTACAAGCAGAAGGGAAACCAGAAAAAATTTGGGATAAAATTGTTCCTGGAAAGTTAACACGTTTCATTTCTGATAATACCACCCTTGATCAAGAGATGTGTCTTTTAGATCAAGACTATATTAAAGATGAGCAACAAAATGTTGCAAGTTATATTGCTACATATGGAGATGTGTCTGTTTCTGATTTTAAAAGAGTATCCTTAGGATAAATACATTCGAAATGATAAATTAAAAAACCACTCGCTTAGAGTGGTTTTTTTGTGTTCAAAACTTCTGTACTTGTTCATAATTTCTTTCACTGATTTATCTATCTTTGAGAAACAATTTATTCAAAATGAAATACAAAAGAATACTTCTTAAGCTTAGTGGCGAAGCCTTAATGGGAGATGGAGAGTATGGTATTGCCCCTGAAAAAATAGCTGAATATGCAAAAGATATTCAAACCGTAGTAAATATGGGGTGTCAAGTGGCTATTGTAATAGGCGGTGGTAACATCTTTCGTGGCGTTCAAGCTGCAAACAGTGGAATGGATCGTGTACAAGGTGATTATATGGGTATGCTTGCTACTGTAATTAACGGTTTAGCTTTACAGTCCTCACTCGAAAATATTGATGTGAAAACACGCTTAATGTCAGCTATTAAGATGGATGAAATAGCAGAACCATTTATTCGTCGTAGAGCAGTGCGTCATCTTGAAAAAGGAAGAGTTGTTATCTTTTCTGCTGGAACAGGTAATCCTTATTTTACGACAGATACTGCTGCAACACTCAGAGCCATCGAAGTTGAAGCCGATGTGATATTGAAAGGTACTCGAGTAGACGGTATTTATACGGCAGATCCTGAAAAAGATATTTCTGCTACGAAATATGATACAATTACTTTTGATGAGGTGTATAAAAAAGGTCTTAATGTAATGGATATGACTGCCTTTACCTTATGTAATGAAAATAAATTACCAATTATGGTGTTTAATATGAATACACCAGGAAACTTATGTAATGTTGTGAAAGGTGAAGAGGTTGGAACGTTAGTTAATTTTTAGGAAAAACAATAAATAAAATGAACGAAGAAGTAGAGTTTTGTCTTGATAGTGCAGAAGAAAATATGGCTAAATCTATCAGTCATTTTGAATCTGAGCTTTTAAAAATAAGCGCTGGTAGGGCTAATCCTCAGATGCTTTCTAATGTTAAGGTTGATTATTATGGTACAATGACACCATTGACTCAGGTGGCAAATATAGGTACACCTGATGCACGTACCCTAACGGTTCAGCCTTGGGAAAAAGCAATGCTTATGGAATTAAATAAAGCCATAGTTAATGCCAATTTAGGTTTTAGTCCAATGGACAACGGTGAAATGTTAATTATAAACATTCCGCCTTTAACCGAAGAGCGACGTATTGATTTGGTAAAAAGAACTAAAGCAGAAGCAGAGAGCTGTAGGGTATCCATTAGAAGTGCTAGGAAAGATGCTAATGATGAGGTTAAAAGTTTTGGTAAAGATGGACTTCCTGAAGATTCGGTGAAGGATGCTGAAGATGCAGTTCAAAAACTCACTGATAAATATATTGCAAAAGTCGAGTCGATTTTAAATGATAAGGAAAACGATATCATGAAAGTTTAATAAAAAGCAAGTCTAAGATTTGCTCTTATTCTATAAATAATTAATAGAATTAAAATTGTATGTGGGCGCATATTTCTCGATTCATCCTCCGATATAAACTATTCTTACTTATTTCTTTGTTGTTTGCCACCGTTTTTATGGCAAATAAAGCAATACAAGTTCAGTACTCTTATGAGTTTTTGCCCTTATTACCTGAGGATGACCCTATTTATACAAAATATCAAGAATTTTTAGGTCATTTTGGTCAAGAGGGTAATGTTATGGTTGTTGGATTTCAGTGTGATTCTCTATACCAACTTGAAAATTATAATGCATATTATGATTTGTATGGCCAGTTAAAAGAAATTGAAGGGGTTGAGCAAGTTGTTTCAATACTTCAAGCTCGAAACATGAAAAAAAATGAGGCTTTAAAATCTTTTGAGTTTAAGCCTGTTACTTCTCAGCGATATGAAACACAAAAAGAAGTAGACGCGGTTGCAAAAGAATTAGCTTCTCTTCCTTTCTATAGAAAACTTTTCTATAATGATAAGAATAAGACACATTTAATGGCTTTAACACTAGATAAGCAACTTTTAGATGATGCGTCTCGTATTGATTTGATATTGTCTATAGAAGATGTTATTAATCCGTTTGCTGAACAAATTGGCGTTGATGTTCACTATTCTGGATTGCCTTATATCAGAACAAAAAGTACAGTTAAGACAAAAGCAGAGGTTGAGATGTTTATTTTCTTAGCTATGGGGGTTACCGCTTTTATTATGCTTTTGTTTTTCCGTTCATTTTCTGCAATGTTCTATTCAATGCTTGTGGTAGGTATAGGTGTTGTGTGGGCTATTGCAACCCTTGTACTGTTAGGGTTTAAAATTACCATTTTAACGGCATTGATTCCGCCATTGATTATTGTAATAGGCATTCCCAATTGTATTTTTCTACTCAATAAATACCATAATGAGTTTAAGCTACATGGCAACAAGATAAAAGCAATGACGCGTGTTATTCAAAAGGTGGGTAATGCAACCTTTATGACTAATGCAACTACGGCAGCAGGTTTTGCAACCTTTGTGATTACCCAAACACAAATGTTGGTAGAGTTCGGCATCGTGGCATCCATAAATATTTTATTGGTGTTTTTTATTTCACTTATCATCATTCCCTCCATTTACAGTTTTTTACCAACACCTAAAGACCGTCATTTGTCGCATTTAGAAAGAACTTGGATGAATAAGCTTTCTGCATGGATGGAAAAAGTGGTTCTAAATCACAGAAACATCGTGTATTTTAGTACTGTTTTATTGTTGGTGTTTGCTTTCTATGGTGTTTCTAAAATCGAAACAACAGGAAATATAGTAGATGATATACCTAAGGATGATCCCATTGCTGAAGATCTTGATTTTTTTGAACGTAATTTTGCCGGAGTTATGCCTTTTGAAGTGATGGTAAATACCCATAAAAGTAATGGTGTAAGTAAATCGTCTACTTTGAAGAGAATTCAAAAGTTAGAAAATGTTTTGGCTGAATATCCTGAGATTTCGAGTACCAGTTCTATTGCAGATTTAGCTAAGTTTTCGAAACAAGCTTATTACAATGGTAATCCGGATTATTATAGTTTACCATCCTCACAAGAAAAGAATTTTATACTTAAATATGCTAAAAATACATTGGGCGATAGTGCCGATATTTTTAATAGTTTTATTGATAGTACAAAAAGTGTTGCGCGTATATCTGCAAGAATGAAAGATATTGGAACCAAACAAATGCGATCACTTAGAGATTCTATAAAACCTAAAATTGATGCCATATTCAATCCAGAAAAATATGACGTATCGATTACTGGAACCAGTGTTTTGTTTTTGGAAGGAACGACTTATCTTGTTAAGAATCTCTTTAGTAGTTTGTTACTTGCCATTAGTTTGATTGCGATTCTTATGGCTTGGATGTTTTCTTCTTCTAGAATGGTGGTGGTATCCTTACTGCCTAACCTAATTCCATTAGTTTTAACTGGGGCTTTAATGGGTTATTTTAACATTTCTATTAAGCCTTCTACCATCTTAGTTTTTAGTATTGCTTTTGGAATCTCTATCGATGATACCATTCATTTCTTGGCCAAGTACCGTCAGGAATTAAAAGCCAATCATTGGAATATCAGACGCGCGGTTATTAATGCCTTAAAAGAAACTGGAGTCAGTATGTTTTACACTTCAATTGTCCTCTTCTTTGGTTTTTCTATCTTTATAGCTTCAGATTTTGGCGGAACTGTTGCTTTAGGATTGCTTGTTTCGGTAACCCTTTTGTTTGCGATGATGGCCAATCTGTTGTTGTTGCCTTCCTTACTCTTATCTTTGGAACGAATGATTACAACGCGTTCGTTTAGAGAACCATTGATTGATATTTTAGACGAGGAAGAAGATATAGAGTTAGATGCATTAAAAATTAGAAAAGAGTCCTAATTATGAAAGGAATTATTCTGGCTGGAGGATCTGGCACGCGTTTACATCCTCTTACCTTATCGGTAAGTAAGCAATTGATGCCTGTTTATGATAAACCAATGATTTACTACCCGTTATCTACGCTTTTGCAAGCTGGAATCTCGGAGGTTTTAATTGTTTCGACCCCAAATGATTTACCTGCGTTTAAAAACTTACTTGGAGATGGTTCACGATTGGGTTGTCGGTTTGAATATGCTGTTCAGCAAGTTCCTAATGGCTTGGCACAAGCTTTTGTAATAGGTGAAACATTTATTGGAGATGACGATGTTGCTCTAATTTTAGGAGATAATATTTTTTATGGTGTGGGCGTTTCTAATTTGTTGAAAAAGTACAATAAGCCTAAAGGCGGGGTTATTTTTGCTTACCATGTTGCTGATCCAAAACGATATGGAGTTGTTGAGTTTGATTCCCAACAAAAAGCAGTTTCTATTGAAGAGAAGCCAGAAAACCCTAAGTCAAATTATGCAGTTCCCGGATTGTATTTTTACGACAATGATGTTGTAGCGATTGCAAAGTCAATTGAACCTTCGGCAAGAGGTGAGTACGAAATTACTGATGTGAATAAAGAGTATTTAAGAAGAGGAAAACTTCATGTTGGGATTTTAGATAGAGGTACAGCTTGGTTAGATACAGGTACCTTTAATTCTTTAATGCAGGCTGGTCAGTTTGTACAGGTTATTGAAGAGCGTCAAGGATTAAAAGTAGGTTGTATAGAAGAGAATGCTTACCGAGCAGGCTTTATTAATTTACAAGCCTTGAGAAATATAGCAAAGCCCTTAATGAAAAGTGGTTATGGAGAATATTTGATGAAGCTTGATGAATAAGTTAAAATCCACCGAAGAATTACAAGATTTTATCAATCTAGCTGTAAATGAGATTGATTTATCGTTTGAGCCGTCTGAATTGTATGATCCTATTCGCTATATTTTAAGTTTAGGTGGTAAGTATTTAAGGCCTAAATTGGTGTTAATGGCTGCAGATATGTATCATTTAGATTTGACCAAAGTTATGCCTCAAGCTCTTGGAGTTGAATTGTTTCATAATTTTACTTTAATGCATGATGATATCATGGATGAAGCTCCTATCAGAAGGGGCAAAATCACAGTTCATGAAAAATGGGATATCAATACGGCAATTCTTTCTGGTGATGTTCTTTTTGTTAAAGCATACCAATCAATTGTACAAGCAGATTGTGAAATGTTACCTAAAATTATTGAGTTGTTTAACAAAACAGCCGAAGAAGTTTGTAAAGGTCAGCAACTCGACATGAATTTTGAAACACAAGATCAAGTTTCGTTGCCTTTATATCTTAAAATGATACGTTTTAAAACAGCAGTTTTATTGGCATGTTCATTGAAAATAGGTGCTTTAGTAGCTAATGCATCAGCTGAAGATCAAGAAAAATTATATCATTTTGGTATTTATATTGGTATTGCATTTCAATTAATGGATGATGTTTTAGATGTGTATGGCGAACAAAAAGATTTTGGGAAGCAAATTGCTGGAGATATTTTGAGCAATAAGAAAACATGTTTGTACATAATTGCTTATGAAAAAGCCAATAAAGATCAGCGAAAAGTCCTAGATCACTATTTTTCACATCAACATTTTGAACCTAAAAATAAGGTTTTAGAAGTAATGAAGGTGTATGATGCTATTGGTGTTAAATCGTTGTGCTTAGAAATGATGGCTGAAAATCATGCGCTAGCTATTCGTTATTTGAATGCTGTTAGTGTTTCTGAGGAGAGAAAATCTGTTTTGTTTAAATTTATTGATTTATTGATGCTTCGTGAAAATTAATGAATTTAGAGTTTAAGAATATTTCACTTTACAGTAAAGATTTATGTTGGATTTTTAAAGCTATGAAAAAGAGTCTTTTTACAAGGGCTTGGAATCATAAATTGTTTATTTTTGAGTTGAATATATTGCGTTTTATAAAACGATGGACAATTACTCATTTTTAGGAGCTGCTAATACTGCTTTTTTCGAGGA
>NTKG01000066.1 GCA_002457305.1 Bacteroidetes bacterium MED-G21
TTCAATTTTATCTGCTAAAACGATTGAAAGTTTCTCATAAGACTCGAAGGTCCACCCAGCAACATGCGGGCTTAATAGTATGTTTTCACAATTGAGTAGGTATTGAAAGTCTGTATCTATTTTTTCTGAAAAGGTGTTTTCAAAAGTCGCTTTTTCGTACTCTAATACATCAAGGCATGCGCCCTTTATTTTTTTAGATTTCAAACCCTTTATGAAGTCCGAAGTATTTATAACTTTTCCTCTGGCAGTATTAATTACGTAGAAGGGTTTATTCATTTTTTTTATAAACGCTTCATTCAAATAGTGGTGTGTGCTTTCATCATAAGGTGTGTGGAAACTGATAATGTCAGATTTATTTTGGATGTCTTCCAAACTTGATTCTTGAACACAGTCATCAGAGAAGTTTTTTTTGTTTTTGTCGTATGCCAAAACTTTACAGTTAAAACCTGATAAGCATTTTGCAAATGCTCTTCCCGTATTTCCATATCCAATAATGCCAATTGTTTTTCCTGAAAGTTCGATTCCTCTATTTGCTTCTCTATTCCATTTTCCAGAACGGATCTCAGTGTCTCCAATCGAGAGCTTGTTAAAAAGACTTAAGATCATGCCAACCGCATGCTCCCCCACTGCCTGTCTATTTCCTTCTGCTGCTGAGAATAGTGTTACGCCTCTTTTTTCTGCTTCTTTACAATCTATATTTTCTAGACCCGCCCCTGATCTTGCAATAAATTTTAATTTGTTTGCAGCGCTTAAAAACTCAAAATCTATTTTTATTCGTGACCTAATAACAATGCCATCGTAAACTGAAATTTTCTTTAGTATGGATGTTCGATTGGAACTACAGTCGTATTCACAATGGAAGCCCATATTTACAAGCCGACGTTCTAGTAATGGATGTACAGTATCAAGAAAAAGGACCTTCATGTTTTTTAAATCACAAAGAGATTTGTGATTGTCTAGATATATTTTTTAGATAAGTAATCGTTATAAATTTAAAAATAATTTACCGATCATAAAGTAAATAAATAAGCCAAGGACATCATTTATGGTAGTTATAAAAGGTCCAGTAGCAAGAGCAGGATCAATTTTATATTTGTCTAGCACCAAGGGAATAAAGGTGCCAAAAAGTGCTGCAAAAATAATAACAGCCATAAGAGATATACTTACTGTAAAAGATATTGAGTTAGGGTAGCCTATCAGTGAAGTTATGATCATAATGAGCCCAGAGCAAATTATTCCATTTAATAAGGCTACGCCCAATTCTTTTATGAGCCGTTGAGCTAAAGAATCCATTCCTAAATTATTACTTGCCAGACCTTGCACAATTATAGCGGCAGATTGCACACCGACATTACCACCCATAGCAGCTATTAGTGGGGTGAAAAAAGCAAGCTCAATATTGTTTTCTATGTCAAATATTCCAATAACTTCTGCGCCCATAATTCCACCCATCAAACCGATAAGCAACCATGGCAATCGAGCTCTAGTTAGAGTTACAATATTGTCTGATGCGTCTACTTGTTCAGAAATACCCGAAGCTTTGTTGTAATCCTCCATCGCTTCTTCTTTCATGACGTCAACCACATCATCTATTGTAATTCGTCCAATTAATCTGTTAAGATCATCTACAACCGGAAGAACAATAAGATCGTACTTCTCCATAATATTAGCGACTTCCTCATCGTCTGAATTTGCTTTAACAGAAAAAACTTTTTCGTTGTAAATGTTTTTGATAAATGTTTTTTCCGGTGAGAGAAGTAGTTTTTTAAGTGATAAGGTGCCTAGTAATACATCGTCGTCATCTACGACATAAATGGTATATACTTTATCTACTTCTTCTGCCTGTTTTCGCATTTCTCTCACACATCGCAGTACAGCCCATTCATCATTTACTTTAATCAGTTCTTTTGCCATTAAACCTCCAGCAGTGTTTTCTGGATAAGATAAAAGATCTACAATGTCACTGGCGTGTTCAATGTCTTCTATGTGAGATAAGACTTCTACTTTTTTCTCAGAGGGTAAGTCTGCAATAATATCTGCAGCATCATCAGAGTCGAGGTTCTCGATAAGATCTTCAGCAATCTCTTGTGAGGATAAGTCTTCTAAAACTGCTTCGCGACTTTCTTCATCCAGTTCAACAAGGATTTCTGCTGAAGTTTCATCTTCAAAAAGCTCAAACAAGATTTTGCCATACTCTTCATCGAGCTCTTCGATAAGTTCGGCAATATCGACATTATGTAATTCTGAAAGCTCGGTTTTTATTAACTCAAACTCTTGGCGATCAATTTTATCGATAATTTCTTGAAGAAATTCTTTTGTTAATTCAAATTTCATGGTTGTATTCTTTCAAGCTGGTTGGTAAGGTACACAAAATCTTTAACTGATAATCTTTCAGCCCTTAGTTCAAGCTTAGGATCATTAAATCCTGACTTACCTATAAGTGGTTTTAGTGCATTACGAAGTGTTTTTCTACGTTGACTAAAAGCTTGTTTTACGACTTGTTTGAAGAACTTTTCGTTGCATTCTAGTTTTTTTTCATCGTTTCTGCGTAATCGTATTACACCAGACTTAACCTTGGGTGGTGGGTCGAAAACGTCTTCATTTACGGTAAAGAGATATTCTATATTATAGTAGGCTTGAAGTAAAACAGAGATAATACCGTACTTTTTGTTTCCAGGGCCACTAGCAACACGCTCGGCAACTTCTTTTTGAAACATTCCAACGATTTCCGGGATTTGATCTTTGTAGTCTAACGCTTTGAAAAGAATTTGTGAGGAGATGTTATATGGAAAGTTGCCAATAAGTGCGAAAGATTGATCTGTTATTGTTTCTAGGTTAAGCTTAAGAAAGTCCGCAGAATAGATGCGTTGGCTTAGTTGAGGATATTCAGCTTGTAAGTAGCTTACCGATTCACGATCGAGTTCTATGACATGCGTAATAAAATCTTTCGTTAGAAGGTATTGTGTCAATACACCCATCCCTGGCCCTACTTCAACAATATTAGTATAACTTTCACCACTCAATGCGTCGGTAATAGATCTAGCAATAGAAAGATCTTTTAAAAAGTGCTGACCTAGATGTTTTTTTGCTCTTACTTTCATTCTAGAAGTCACTTATTACCTCAAGTAAAGTTCGGAAAGCAACAAATTTGCCTTGGAATTTTTGAGTATGTTTTTGTTGTAATTTTGGTGCAAATTTAACTTGGTATTCATCCAATTTAGATTTGCTTTCGCATAAATATTGAATCGAGAATGTAATCCCCCCCATTTGCTCTTCTACCATTACGCGGGTCATTTTAGCCGAGATAAACATTCTAGTATTCATAACCTCAGGGATATGTGTTTTCTGCATCCAACACAACCATTCTTGGCTTATAGATTCTTCGATGTTTATTGTAACGTTATAGATAATCATGATTACTCTTCTCTTAAGATTCTATAGCGTTTTCTTGACTCAGATAAGAAAAAACTATCTTGATGATTACTTATAATGTCTTGGTATAGTTCAGATGCTTTGTCAATATTTTTAAAATGATTTTCTTGTAATTGTGCTTGTGCAAATTTAGCATCATCAGCAAGTATGTCGAAAGAAAAAAAGTTGATAATTTGATCAAGTAGTTCGCTGGCATCTTCTTTTTTTTCTTGTTTAAGTTTTATGTCGTATTGTCTAAATAAAGCTTCATCTACTAAACTATGGTCTTGATAGTCAATAATTATAGAATCTAGAGTCGCGTATGCTTCGTTAAGTTTGTTTTGGTAGATTAATAAATCTGCTCTAGAGAAAATTTCCATGGTTACTGTAGTGGTATCTAAATTCAAATTATCTTGAATTAATAGAGATAATTCCATGGCATTATTTGCAATTAATTTGGATGTAGATTTTTTGAGAACATCCAATTGAGCTTGCGCCCAATTGAAATCACCTTGGTAATAAGAGATCTTAGCTCTTCTAAATTTAGCTTCATGACCTAAAATATCATGTTTATATGCTTTATCTACTTGAGAATAAGTTAAAATAGCATCCCAAATTTCGTTTTGCAATAAGAGGATGTCTGCGAAAATAAGTTTGCATTCGGCTAGGTCTTCTGGGCTAGCTGATGAAATATTTAAGGCCTCTTTAATAGTTCTTGATGCTTTTTCTGTGTCGTGTAATCTAAAACCTTGCAGAACTGCTAAATCTCTTATAAGTAAGATGGTATAGCTTGTTCTTCCTAGGTTGTTTAAACTTTCTATGTAGTCAATTTCTAATTGTTTCCATTTTTCTTTTGAAGATGTGGGGTCCGATTCTAATAATTCTTTATTAACGATTAACAGAGAAAGCTGAGCATCTATAAAATATTTTGAATTTGGCCCCACCTCGATAATATATTTATAACACTGAAGTGCAACTTCAAAAGCTTTATTTTTTCTGCAGATATCAGCCAGCATAAAAACTTTTTTCTGATTTAAGTTCCATTTTTTATCTAATGCCTTTTCCTGATCTAGAGCGGCGTCAAAGTTTTTTTCCTGGACAAATAACCAAATCAGCAGTTCTGCAATGTTCTGGTTGTTTGATTGTTGTACTTTATTTAAAAGAATACTTTTGAGAAGCAAGTTGTTTTCATTTTCAGAATCTTTACTGACTGTTCTACTTAGCATAGTTTTGACATTCTTTAGATATGCTTTATTGCTAATTACAACTTCTAAGTAATTTTCATACATCATCTCTAAATTATTTAACTGTCCGTATAAACGAGCCAGTTTAAATCTGTATGAGCTCTTAGATGGGTCTTTTAATGCAATTTCATAGGCTTTAACAGCTTCTTCTAAGTAGTTGTATTTTGTTAGTTTATTTGCAGCTGAGATGGTAAACTGAGGATTTGATTCTAAGAGTTTAAAGAGGTCATTAAATTTCTTTTTCGCTTTTTTCTGTTCTTCTTTTAGGATGTATACATGAGCATAATCTACCATTATAGAAACATTGTTATCTTTTTTAGTGTGTTTTTTTACCAGCCTTTCTGCCTCATCTATTTGATTAAGTGAAAAATAGCATTCAATTAGCCCCTGGTAATAATTGGTTGATTTGTGTGTGTTGTATAAATCATTATAAAGTTCTTGGGCTTTTATATATTGACCATTTTTTAAAAACTCATTAGCCAATTGAGCATTTAGATTGCCTTGACCCAAAGCAATAATTGGTAATAAAAGACAAGTACAAATTAGCGTTGTTTTATTTGTTATTTGATGCTTCATAGTTTTGTTGTAATGCATATAGTTGATTAAGAATCCCTTGCATTTTAGAGTCTAAAGAATCAAAGTCCTTTAAACTTTCCGTATATCTTTTGTTTAGATCTTTTGTTAAAACAGATAACTCGGCAAGGGCTTTTTGCTCTTCCTCAAAATAGGCGTTAAATTGCTCTTTATTGAAATGTCTGTGAATTAGATCTTCTTTTAAAGTTTGAATTTGAG
Source organism: Bacteroidetes bacterium MED-G21 (assembly GCA_002457305.1). Lineage (GTDB taxonomy): Bacteria > Bacteroidota > Bacteroidia > Flavobacteriales > UBA7430 > MED-G21. The sequence goes on from NTKG01000066.1 coordinate 5,448, forward strand.
ATTTAGAGAATTTGAGTTCTTTTTCTAAATAAAACAGTTGTTTCTTAAAGCTGTTTATATCGGTATAAATTTTTTGATAAGCGCTTTTTTCGTGGTAGAGCCATTGTTTTTGAAAATCGTTTAAGCTTGGACTTTCTAACAATTGCATTCGATCAAATGCTTTTTGCAAACAATAATTTAGTTTAACCGAATCCATACTATCCATAAGCTTTTGTTGATGAAGTAATACAGAATCGAGAAGGCTTGTGTATCTCACTTCTTTATTAATGTTTATTTCCTGACAGGAAGAAAACAGAAGCGCTAATGTGAGTATGTAACAAAATTGATTAAACATGAAAAAAGGACAATATTGCTAAAGATAAGGGATTAGATTTTGTCAAATCCACAATAAGGGATCAATACTTCAGGAATGTTAATTCCATTGGCATCCTGATAGTTTTCTATTAAGGCTGCCATAATTCGTGGAAGTGCTAATGAAGACCCATTTAAACTATGACAAAGTGTGGTTTTTTTGTCATCATCTTTAAATCTGAGTTTCAATCGATTTGATTGGTAACTTTCAAAGTTAGATACGGAACTTACTTCGAGCCATTTTTCTTGTGCAATAGAATATACCTCAAAGTCATATGTAAGAGCAGAGGTAAAGCTAATGTCGCCTCCGCATAATTTTAGAATTCTAAATGGCAGGCCGAGTTCTCTTAAAATTTTTGCGACATGCTCTACCATAGCGTCTAATGCCTTATATGAATGATTTGGGTGTTCAATTTGAACAATTTCAACTTTGTCAAATTGGTGCAAGCGGTTTAAGCCTCTAACATCTTTCCCATAAGACCCTGCTTCTCTTCTAAAGCATGGCGTGTAGGCTGTACACTTTATAGGGAGGTCTTCTTTTTTTACAATAACATCACGAAAAATATTGGTTACAGGAACTTCTGCTGTAGGAATAAGATATAGGTTATCTCCTGTGACGTGATACATCTGTCCTTCTTTATCGGGTAATTGACCAGTGCCAAAACCAGAATATTCGTTAACTAGGTATGGGGGGATTACTTCTTCGTAACCTTCTTCAATATTTTTATCTAAGAAATAGTTGATTAGTGCGCGTTGCAACCTTGCTCCTTTTCCACGATACACAGGGAAACCTGCACCAGTTATTTTAACGCCCAACTCGAAGTCGATAATATTTTTTTCTGCGACAAGTTCCCAGTGAGGTTTAGCTGTGTTACCCAAATTTCGGATTTCCCCTTCTTCGCTTACCACTTTATTGTCCTCTTCAGAATTCCCAACCGGAACAGATTCGTGAGGGATGTTTGGAATTTGAACAAGCTTTTCTTTTAATTCATTTTCTGTACTTGAAAGTACCTGGCTTAATTCTTGTGACTTTTCTTTTAAATCAGCTGTTTCTACTTTTTTAGCGTTGGCTTCGTCTATATTTCCAGATTTGTAAAGCATACCGATATCTTTCGATAGCTTGTTGGATTCTGAGAGGGTATTGTCGAGTTCAGCCTGTGTTTTCCGTCTCTTTTCATCCAATGCAATAATTTCACCGATGATGTCTTTTGCATCGAAGTTTTTTACTGCCAATTTAGTGATGACTTCTTCCTTGTGATTTCTTATATATGGTACCTGTAACATGTTCTGTTGTTTAAGTGAAACAAAAATAACATATTACCCGCAAACAGATTGCTAAAAATGTTAATTGTTGTAATACTCCTTTGATTGTGATTCTCTATGAGTTGATTGTTAAAACCTACAGACATATCTTTGATGTCTTTATAAAATAAAAAGCCATTTCTTTCGAAACGGCTTTTTAATATGAATGAGTACGAAAAATTACTCAGCGAATGGAACTACGCTTACGTATGATCTATTGTCTCTTTTTTTATTAAATTGGATGGTACCATCACACAAGGCAAATAGTGTATGGTCTTTACCCATACCAACGTTTTCACCTGGATTGTGTTTTGTACCTCTTTGTCTAACGATGATGTTACCAGCAACAGCTAATTGACCACCGAAAATTTTGATTCCTAGTCGTTTCGATTCCGATTCGCGACCGTTTTTGGAACTACCAACACCTTTCTTATGAGCCATGGTTTAAATTTTTTAGGTTAATTAATTAGGCTTTTACTTTTTCAGCTTTAGGAGCTGCTTTTTTTGCTGCTGCCTTTTTAGTGATCGCTCCGATAGTTAACTGAGTTAAGTGCTGACGGTGACCATTTTTTACTTTATAGCCTTTTCTTCTCTTCTTTTTAAAGACAATTACTTTGTCTCCTTTAAGGTGGCTCTCAATTTTTGCTGAGACTTTTGCACCTTTTATAGCCGGGGCGCCAACGGTAACTTTGCCTTTATCTTCAATTAAAAGAACGTTTTCGAAACTTACTTTCGATCCTTCTTTACCTTCAAGACGGTTAACAAAGATGCGCTGATCTTTTTCAACTTTATATTGATGCCCTGCTATCTCTACAATTGCGTACATCTGCTATGTATTAATTAGTTAAATTACTAAATTGGTCTGCGAAATTACATAATTAAATGGAATTCACAAAAGAGATTAGCTTCTTTTGTTTACTAGGTATACCCCACCTAAAATGATGACAAATCCAATAATGTGATGTATAGTGATAATTTCTTTGTCACTAATGCCCCAAATAATTGCAACGATTGGGATTATATATGTACAAGATGTAGCAAAGATTGGCCCCGTCATTTTAATCAATTTGTTAAAAGCAATAACCGAAATAGCAGAGCTCATAATTGCTAATATTGCAATGTAGCTTAAGCTGGCTAAAGCTTTAGGGTGGCTTTGCATAATTTCTAAAAAGTCACCACAAAGCAAGTAAATTCCCGCCCAAGGCCCAACGAAAGTGAAGGTAATGGTTGTGATTTGAATCGCATCTAATTTTTCTAGATGGGCTTTTATAATGTTTGCACTCCAACCATAACAAGCTGTTCCTAATATAACTATTATACTGTAATAAAGTGTTTTATCATTGAGTTGTTCTGTTTGTGGAAGGAGCAGGTAAAGCGTGCCAATTATAGCAAGAGCGATTCCTAAATAATTAATTATTTTAACTTTTAAGTTATAAAAAATGATGCCAATAAAAATTGTAAATAAGGGCGTGAGAACATTTAAGATTCCTACAATCCCAGAATCTAAATAGGTTTGAGCCTTCGAAAACAGAAAAGGTGGTATTCCATTACCGATGACTCCTGTGAGAAATAGTGGCCAAAGCTTTTTCTTTGGAATATTAAGGTAAAATTTTCGGCCCAGTACTGCAAGAAAAATAAAGGCGATAAAAATTCTTAAGCTTGCTACTTGCTCATAGCTAAAGGCCTCAAGACCTCTTTTAATTAATATAAATGAGCTCCCCCAAATAAGCGATAACATTAAGAGTAATATCCAATGACCTAATGTGCTATCAATTCTTTTAAGCATAAACATGTAAGTTTAATAAGTGTAGTCTAAAACGCAAAGGTATTGATTTAGAGGTTTTTTAGTATATAATTTGTAAATTCGCGTATAAGAAACATTAAAATTATAACATCATGAATAAATTAGTAAAAATTGGTTTTGTTAGTTTGGCGATTGTTTTTTCGGTAATATCTTGTTCTGAAACAACAGCTCAGTCAACAGAGACAACTCAGGAAGTGGTTAAAAATTCTGTTATGGCAATGAGTATAGAAGGAATGACTTGCGCCACGGGATGTGCTCGAGCTATAGAAGTAGAGTTAAAGAATGTTGAAGGCGTTAGCAGTGCAGTAGTTGATTTTGAGTCTGCAACAGCAAGTGTTGAATTTAATTCAGACTTGGTTTCAGAAGCTGGATTGCTTGGTTTAGTAAACGATTACAGAGATGGTTCTTTTAAGGCAACTACAATGGCAGCAAAGAAAAGTGGTAAATCTAAAACATCTTGTTGTGCTTCGAAAGCTAAGGCCTGTTCTTCAGATAAAAAAGCTTCAGCTGATAAAGAAGGAAAGTCTTGTTCTGAATCAAAAACAATCCAGTAAGTAAGAATGTAAAAAATCTTATTGAGTCTAGTCTTCGACTTAAATTATAATTAAAACCTCTTTCCATAAATTTGGGAAGAGGTTTTTGTTTCTACAGACTACTTTATAATAAAAGTGAAAAAATAGATTGAGCTTAGTATCTTTGTAAGATAAATTAAAATTCAGAAAGCATGTCGTTTAAAAGCTTCAGTAAACTAACTATTGTAAGTATATTTTTAATCATAGTAGCTGGTTCTTTAGTTCGAATGACTGGTTCGGGAATGGGTTGTCCAGATTGGCCAAAGTGTTTTGGTTATTTAATTCCTCCTACAAGTTTAGATCAAATAGAATGGGGTGAAGAAAAGTCATTTTTTGAAGGTCAAATGATTATTTATGATGAGCAATTGTGGATGGCCAATCGCAATTTTGTTAGTTCAGAAGTATATAACAAGGAGAATTGGGTTTTGTATACAAAACATGCTTATGCAGTGTTTAATCCATTTCATACCTGGATGGAATATATAAATAGGTTGATTGGTGCCATTTCAGGATTACTTACTTTCATGATGTTCATAATGTCTTTTAGGTATTGGAATACCAAAAGAAAGATTGTTTTTTTGAGTGGAATGACGGTTTTTTTTATGGGTTTTCAAGCTTGGTTGGGAGCCACAGTAGTTTTTTCTGTTTTGCAACCTGTTCAAATTACCATTCATATGCTTATGGCTTTGGTTATATTGGCATTAATGGTTTAT
>NTKG01000007.1 GCA_002457305.1 Bacteroidetes bacterium MED-G21
AGATGATTTTGTTCCAATTGGTAAAGAGCCTAAAAAAGTATATTCATTTCCAGGAGCACTTTCTATTAAAAATACTATTTATAATAAACTGCTAGCGCTTTTCCCTCAATTGACAGGCTCTTTATCATCATTTGTAAATAATACAGGGGTTAAGTATTTATACAATTTTGATTGGAGTACTTTTAGTAGTGTAAATAAAGAGTGTAAGGCATTGGTTTTTATAAAATACAGCTCATTTTCTAAAAATAAGATTTCAAAAATTTCAAAAATAAAAGCATTAGAGTATTTAATTCCAGACACATGGATTTACCCTAATAAAGAACATGTATCCGTTTTTTTAGATTGGGTTTGTGAAAAGCCAATTTACATCATTCATTACACCGACAATCAGTACCTTAAGATGTGTATTGATGAGTTTTTTAATAATGAAGTATAATGAGGTTCTTTTTTTTATTTCTTCGGTTTTGTTATTAAAAATAAGGCCTGAAATGAGATGTGTAGTTAAATCTAAAATGATGGGTCCAATAAATTGGGATTTAATTATAAGACTCGCATCTAAACACTATGTGCTGCCAATATTTTTTAGTAGTCTAAAAAGTTTACACTTACTTTATTTGTTGCCCAAAAGATTAGAAGAGTATTTGGCGTATATATACTCGTTAAACAAGCAAAGAAATGAGAAATTACTTGAAGAAGTTAGTTTAATTAATAAAACCCTTATCTCATATAATATTAAACCTATATTTTTAAAGGGTACAGCGCTTATAGTTAGTAAGGTTTATATAGACAAGTCAGATAGAATGCTCGGTGATATTGATTTTTTAGTATCACATAATCAGTTTTATAAAACTGTAGAAGTTTTAAAAAAAAATGGATATCATTCCTTAGTTGATGTATCACGTGATTTTAAATCTATGAAACATTTTCCCCGAATGGTTCATCAAAAAAAGGATTTCGCAATTGAAATTCACAAAGATGTAATTCAAGCAGTTTCAAAGAGGCAACTAAACTATAAGAGAATAAACATGTCTAAAAGGTTAGTAGATGGATTTTACCTGCCATCACTTTCAAATTTAATAATACATAACATGATGAATATGCAACTGAATGATAAAGGATTTCTTTTTACTCGTTTTAATCTACGTCAACAGTATGATTTTGTGTTATTATCTCAACGTAAAAATTTAAGTACTGTTTTTAATAATTTCCCTTTTCATAAAAGGGTTTTAACAGCTTATTTAGTTAAAAGTCATTATTTGTTTCATGAACTGAACAATCTATCTTATTCGAAAGGTTTTTGGTCGTGTTGGGTAAAGAATGTATTATGGGTAAAAGTTAATTATCCTATCATTTTTAAAGGAATAAATACTTTAGTCTATATAATTTTTAGATGTTTTAGAGATTTTACACTACTGTTTCAGTATATGTTTAATAGAACGAAACGTGTTGATTTGGTAAGGTCTTTAAGGTGTCCAAAATGGCGGTCAAAGTATATAGAAAATATTTTTCGTGGGCATAAATCTATTTAGCCTAAAATATGATTTGAAATCATGACGATTACTAGAGATAAAATTAAGAAATTCAGCCAGTTTGTCTTTTTATGATGGTAAAAATAATTACTAATCGCTGCAGATAAAGGAATTGAAAATATGATAAGTTTCATATAAAAAAAGTCATTACTAACTAAGAAGTAAATTACAGAGAATGGAATAATCCAAAGCAGTAATATGTATGATTTACGTGCTTTTATGTTTTTTTGTTTTAATCTTATCATAAGTTCGGTAAGAGCTATAAAACAGATGAATCCGTATATTGTAAGACCTAAAAAACCCCCTAAATTAAGTGAATATTTGGGTCCTTCTTCAAATAAAAAAAGTAATGAGGAACTGAAACTTGAGTGTTCAATTGAGTAAAATGTGGTAATGCTAAACATAATATACCATGGGCAAATTATTGCTATAATACTTAATACCCAGTGACGCCATTCCACTTGAGAAAAGATCGACATGCCAATCCAAACGATTGGAATAAAAACTATGAATGGTGTGTGTATAAGTCCTGCTAAACTAATTAGGAAAGCACTTTCAAATACCTTTGAGTAAGCATTTTTATCTAAATAACTACTAAGTATTTTTGTTAGTGCAAGAATTAACAATACCATGGAAAGTATGGTGGGATTTATATGAATTATTTCCGGCGAAATGCTAATTAGTAAAAAATAAAACAAGGCAGGATAAAAGGACTTAGTAGAAATAATTTTTTCTTGAACCATCATTCTATTTATTAGCATGCATTGCCAAAAGATCAGAATTCCAAGAATCAATCTTTGTAATAGAGGCATGGATTCAATTGCGCTAATCAAGAAGTTGTAGAAAAAGCTTGATGATTCTTCTGCCATGTCTGAACTACTAAAAGAAATACCCATCCATATAAACACACAAAGGCTTAGGATAAAAGCAATAGAAGTAGTTTGATTATGTCGAAATATATTGACTATCATATGGTAAAAATATGTAAATTTGTTCTCGATAAGAAAAACTAATTACGACATGAACGATTTTATTTATGCTATTGGGGATTTATTTGAGGCCTCATTTGAAATTCTCGCCTTAGCAGGTAATCTACCAAATCTTGTTTTGGGAATAGTTGGAGCAGGAGCCCTTTATTTTTGTGGTAAAATTTCTGTTGCTGAGAAGAATATTATAGAATAACATGGCATTGAATTAGAATCTAAAAAGCGGCTGTTTGCCGCTTTTTTGTTTAATTAAAAGTATTACAAATCGAAACCAATATCAGTTCTGTAGTATTTACCTTCGAATTTTATTTTATCTGCATTGGCAAATGAGTTCGCCAAAGCTTCGTTCATTTTTTCTCCAAGTGATGTTAATGCTAATACACGTCCACCATTAGTGTGAATTTCTGATCCTTCGATTTTTGTGCCCGCATGGAATACAATTGAATCCTGAACATTTTCAATTCCAGTTATATTCTTTCCTTTTTCGTATACTTGAGGGTAACCACCTGAAACCATCATTACCGTTGTTGCAAAACGTGGATCCAATTCAAGTGTTTTTTCGGCCAACTTTCCTTTTCCAACAGCTTGGAATAATTCCAGTAGATCTGATTTGATTCTTGGTAGAACGGCTTCTGTTTCTGGGTCACCCATACGAACATTGTATTCTATGACTATAGGCTCATCATCGACTTTTATTAATCCGATAAAGATGAATCCTTTATAGGGTAGATTGTCTTTTTTGAGACCTTCAATTGTTGGTTTTACGATACGTTCTTCAATTTTTTGCATGAATACACCATCTGCAAATGGAACCGGGGAAATAGCACCCATGCCCCCAGTGTTTAAGCCAGTGTCGCCTTCACCAATGCGTTTGTAGTCTTTGGCTGTAGGGAGTATTTTATAGCTGTTTCCATCTGTTAAAAGAAAAACAGATAGCTCAATTCCGTCTAAAAATTCTTCAATAACCACTTTAGCACTTGCCGAACCAAATTTTGCTTCGGTAAGCATCTCTTTTAATTCTCCTTTTGCTTCTTTTATAGAGTTTAATATGAGTACACCTTTACCGGCAGCTAAACCATCTGCTTTTAAAACATATGGTGCTTTTAAGGTTTCCAAAAATGTATAGCCTTGTTCTAAATTTTCAGAAGTGAAGGTTTTGTATGCGGCCGTGGGAATGTTGTGTCGGAATAAGAAATCTTTAGCAAAATCTTTAGATCCTTCTAATTCAGCAGCAGCTTTTTGAGGTCCGATTACTGGGATGTTTTTTAAGTCGGCATCAGCTAAAAAGAAATCGTGAATACCCTTTACTAATGGGTCTTCTGGTCCTACCACTACCATGTTAATTTCTTTATCTTTACATAGTGATTTTACAGCAGTAAAACTATCTACTTTGATGTTTATATTTTCACCCAATGTAGCAGTACCTGCATTACCAGGAGCTATATATAATTTATTTAGTAAGGGGCTTTGTGCCAATTTCCAGGCAAAGGTATGTTCGCGGCCACCTGAGCCTAATATGAGTATGTTCATCTTAAAGTGGAATATTTCCGTGTTTCTTTTTTGGTAGTGTATCTACTTTATTTTCTAGCATCTTAAATGCTTTAATCAATTTTAGGCGGGTATGTTCAGGTTCAATAACTTCATCTACATAACCACGAGCAGCTGCATTGTATGGATTCGCAAATAACTCTGCATATTCATGTTCTTTTTCTTTCCATTTGGCATTTTGGTCATCCGCTTCTTTGATCTCTTTTTTGAAGATAATCTCAGCTGCTCCTTTGGCACCCATGACAGCAATTTCTGCTGATGGCCAAGCATAATTCATATCGGCACCTATGTGCTTAGAGTTCATTACGTCATATGCGCCACCATATGCTTTACGTGTGATGACAGTAATTCGCGGAACAGTGGCTTCAGAAAATGCGTATAATAATTTTGCACCATGAGTAATGATTCCATTCCACTCCTGATCGGTTCCGGGTAAGAATCCTGGAACATCTTCTAATACCAATAAAGGAATGTTAAAACAGTCGCAGAATCTAACAAATCGTGCGCCTTTCGTTGATGCTTCAATGTTTAAAACACCTGCAAGAAATGCAGGTTGGTTTGCTACTATACCAATTGATTTTCCAGCCATACGAGCAAAACCACAAACGATGTTTTCAGCATAATTTTTATGTACTTCAAAGAAAGAATCTTTATCAGTAATTTGGTCAATAACTTCTTTGATATCGTAGGGTTGATTTGGTTTGTCAGGAATCACTTTGTTTAATTTTTCCCTCTGCTCATTAGAAGTTGTGTAAGGGACTTTAGGTGCGTCTTCTTCGCAGTTTTGAGGCATGTAAGAAAGAAGTGTTTTTAAGTCTTCTATCAAAGCTACTTCGTTTGCACAAGAGAAATGTGCCACGCCTGATTTAGATGAATGAGTTGAAGCGCCACCCAATTCTTCTGAGCTTACTTCTTCGTGTGTAACAGTTTTTACGACGTTGGGTCCAGTAACAAACATGTATGATGAATCTTCTACCATCATAATGAAGTCTGTTAATGCTGGGGAGTATACTGCACCACCTGCACAAGGTCCCATAATCGCTGAAAGTTGGGGAATGACACCAGAAGCCAGTGTGTTTTTGTAAAAAATGTCTGCATAACCTCCTAAGGAAACAACACCTTCCTGAATACGTGCGCCACCCGAGTCGTTTAAGCCTATTATTGGAGCGCCATTTTTCATAGCCAGATCCATTACTCTACATATCTTTTGTGCGTGAGCTTCAGCCAATGACCCCCCCATTACCGTAAAATCTTGTGCGAAAACATAGATTAAGCGACCATTAATATTACCATATCCGGTAACGACGCCATCACCTAAAATTTTCTGTTTATCTAAACCGAAGTTAGTAGAGCGATGCATCACTAGCATACCAATTTCTTGGAAAGAGCCTTCGTCTAAAAGGAAGTGAATACGCTCACGGGCAGTTAATTTACCCTTTTTGTGTTGTACTTCAATTCTTTTTTCGCCACCACCTTTTTTGGCTTCTGTAATTTTAGCATTAAGTGCTTTTATTTTATCTTCCATATTTCAGTCTTAATCGAGTTTAAGTACAGCCATAAAAGCAGATTGAGGAATTTCTACATTACCTACCTGACGCATTCTCTTTTTACCTTTTTTCTGCTTTTCCAATAGCTTACGTTTACGCGAAATATCCCCACCATAACATTTGGCAGTTACATCTTTTCTTAAAGCCTTTACTGTTTCACGCGAAATAATTTTAGAGCCAATAGCTGCCTGAATTGCAATATCAAACTGCTGTCTTGGGATTAATTGACGAAGTTTGATACATATTTTTTTACCTATGTTGTGTGCGTTATCTCTGTGGATCAAAGCAGAAAGAGCATCTACTTGATCTCCATTTAAAAGGATGTCCATTTTTACAAGATTTGATTGCTGGTATCCTATTGGTTGGTAATCGAATGAAGCATAACCTCTTGAAATGGTTTTGAGTCGATCGTAGAAATCAAATACAATTTCAGCAAGAGGTAATTCAAAACTCAATTCTACCCGGTCTGTTGAAAGATAGACCTGATTTTTGAGCACACCACGTTTTTCAATACATAAAGTGATAATAGAACCAATGTATTCAGATTTTGTAATAATCTGAGCTGATATATAGGGTTCTTCAACTTTTTCAATTACCGATGGATCTGGAAGATCTGAGGGGTTATTTACCAGAAGTTTTTCGCCCTTTTTAGAGTATGAGAAATATGACACGTTAGGTACTGTGGTAATAACAGTCATATTGAATTCTCGTTCTAATCGTTCCTGGATAATTTCCATATGAAGCATTCCAAGGAAGCCACAACGAAAACCAAAACCTAGTGCTGCCGATGATTCCGGCTCAAAAGTAAGGGATGCGTCATTTAATTGAAGTTTCTCCATTGACGTTCGAAGCTCTTCATAGTCTTCTGTGTCTACCGGGTAAATACCAGCAAAGACCATTGGCTTTACATCTTCAAAACCCTCAATAGGTTTATCACAAGGTTCATCTTTATGAGTAATGGTATCTCCAACTTTTACCTCGTTGGCTATTTTAATACCCGAAATGATATACCCTACGTCACCTGCTTTTATTTCTTTTCGAGGCTCTTGATCTAATTTAAGTGCACCAATTTCGTCGGCAAAGTATTCTTTTTCCGTAGCAAAGAATTTCACTTTATCTCCCTTTGTAATGGTACCATTAACAACTTTAAAATAAGCTTCAATACCACGAAACGGATTGAAAACAGAGTCAAAAATTAAAGCTTGCAAAGGCGCTTTTTCATCACCTTCAGGAGGTGAAACACGATCTACAATTGCTTCTAATATTTCTTGTATTCCAATTCCTGTTTTAGCACTGGCTGGAATAATATCTTCTCTACTACAACCAATTAAATCAATTATTTGATCTTTTACTTCTTCGGGGTTCGCACTCGGTAGATCAATTTTGTTAAGTACTGGAATTATTTCTAAATCATTTTCAAGAGCCAAATACAAGTTAGAAATAGTCTGTGCTTGTATGCCTTGAGCAGCATCAACAATTAATAGAGCTCCTTCACAGGCCGCTATAGATCTAGAGACCTCATATGAGAAGTCTACGTGTCCTGGTGTGTCGATTAAATTTAACCTGTAATTGATACTATTGCATGGAAATTCCATTTGTATGGCATGACTCTTGATTGTAATACCACGTTCTCGTTCCAGGTCCATATTATCGAGAAGTTGATTTTGAGATTCTCGTTCTGTTACCGTTTGAGTGTGTTCCAAAAGTCGGTCGGCCAAAGTGCTTTTACCATGGTCGATATGAGCAATGATGCAAAAGTTGCGAATGTATTCTTGTTTCATCATTGCAAAACTACATTATTTGATTAAAATACTTATTGCTAATGCAGTTAAAAAAAAGTTATATTTGTCGTTTTGGAAGGCTAAGATGAATTTAATTATTTTAATTGGTCTGACCTCATAAGATTGATTTTATGAAAAAGATACTGTTTTTATTTTGTTTGTTTAATGTTTTGAATACTTATGCTCAGGATTTACCTGAGATAGATGATCGTTTGTTTTTTCGTTTTACTCAAAGTCAATTAGATGATATAGCAGCAGTAAATCCGAGTCAAATAAAGTATTTAAATTTTTACGTTAATAATTCGTATTACTTCGTAGATGCTGGTATTATCCCTAGTCAAAAGTTACAAGATTATGAAGATGTTTTTGAACATCTATCTTTACCTTCAGATTACCAATTAGACGAATCTATTAATGAAGATAATTTTAACATCCTTATGTTTAATATTAATTTTTTTGAAAATAAGAGCACAGCTTATTTATTTGGAGATAGTAATCGTTTACTTGTATTAAGGAGTAAAAAAATGATAAACCAAATGTTTAATGAACAGTATTATTAAGGTGAAAGAAATTACAAGACTTTTTTATGTAGTTGTTCTTATGTCATGGCATACTTTAGCACAAGAATTTACTACCTGTGAAAGTGGAGAGGTTGGTGTATTTGTTTCGATGCAATATACTGATCTCAATTTCCCTGTTGGAGAAGTTTCTTGGGATATTCAAGATGTTGATGGAAATGTTCTTGCAGATCTAGATTATCTTCCAATTGCATCAAATATTATCTACCCATATCCCGAAGAAATTTGTTTACCTGAGGGGGAGATTTATACATTTAACACGTATGATTCAGGTGGAGATGGCTGGGGCTTTGGCTCCTGGTATGAGCTTTCTATCTGTGGAGGAAATAATGTAATCATTAATAATAGTGGTAATGCACCTACTGGTTCAGGGGGTTCAGAATCATTTTCTGTGCCTTTTGTTACAGATAATTGTTTTTGTTTTAGTATTGATCTCGAACAGTCAAGTGCATCTTCCCCAACTGCTGCTGATGGGTCTATAACTACTTCTTCATATGCAGGCAATTCTCCTTTTACATATGAGTGGTCTAATGGAGCAACAACTGAAAACTTAAATAATGTTGCTCCAGGAGTTTATTATGTTACAGTTACTGATTCTTTAGGTTGTGAATTGACTGAGATGGCTGAGGTTCAGGGGCCTAATATTTATATGGGAAATGGAAATGAGACAGTTTGTACAGGTTATTTTTATGATTCTGGTGGGCCAAATGGAAATTTTAATTCGAATGAAAATTATGTTTACACAATCTGTAGCGATTCACCAGATTTGAGTTCAGCCATTAGCTTTTATTCGTTTAATTTATCAGGCTCTGTATGGTCATCTCCGATCATGACTATTTATGATGGCGAGACTACAGATTCTCCTATTTTATATTCATATAATGGTCCAGGAGATCCACCACCAGGAGATATAGTTGCTACCGAAACTAATGAGAGCGGTTGTTTGACGATTTCTTTTAGTTCTGGTAATAACCAGTCTACTGGATGGTTTGCAGAGATTGATTGTCAGTATCCTTGTCAAGATTTTACCGTTCAAATTGAGTCTAGTGATTTAATAAATGCATTAGGTCAATTAGAAGCTTGTCACGATATTGATTTAAATGCTTTAACAGACTATCCTCAAAATGATCAATATTACTTTCAACAAGATAACACTACTTCATTTAATTGGGATTTTGGTGATAATCAAATTTCAGATGATCAGTCTGTAACATACTTGTACACGGAACTCGATACATTTGAGTTAAGCATAGTGGCTACGGATGTTAATGGGTGTTCAGCAGAGACTGCAATTACTGTGATTAACGATGCACCTGGAGTTATGACTTCTATTTTTCCTCCTGAGGATAATGAAGTATGTCCTGAAACAATTGTTGAGGTTGGCTCTTCTATTCCTGGGACAGATAGTGTGATTTATTTTTTTAACCCTGTTACATGGGTTATTACAGAAGAAGCTTTGAATGTTGGTGAAGATTTTGGTGATCCAATATATTTGCCTGATGGTTCGGGTGTTTCATACCAAACCACAGTAAATATTCAGGCGTTTGATTCAGATGCTATTTTAGATGATGATGATTTTGAAGAAATTTGCGTTGAGATGGAGCATTCCTATTTAGGAGATCTTGATGTGAGTTTAACATCACCTAATGGAACAACAGTACTTTTATTTGACACTTACTCTTCTTTTGGTGCTGGAGGTACTTATTTAGGAGATCCTATTGATGACTATGGTGATGGTCCAAATGATCCAACTGGTGAATGTTGGGAATATTGTTGGTCCATTGAACCACAATTTGGAACGTTTAATAATTCTCTTGGTAACACGATGATTGCTCCAATCGAATCTAGTAACTCTATGGTTCCTGGATCATATACTCCAGAGGGAGATTTTTCAAACTTTGAAGGTTCATCAGCTAATGGTGTTTGGACATTAACTGTAACAGATAATATAGGAAATGATAATGGATTTATTTGTGCTTGGGGTATAACAATGAATGTTGTTGGTGAGCAAGATGAAGTTGTTGTAGATTCGTTGGTGCCAGAAATACTTTCTTATGGTTGGTATTGCCCAGAGGAACCTTCTTCTATTGTTACTTTTGATTCAACATCTGTCGTTGTTCAACCTACCACGCCGGGTATTCATACTTACGTAATGAATCTTTCTGATAGTTATGGGTGTGATTATACTGAAGAATTTGTTTTGGATGTTTATAGTATTCCAGAAACTGGTCCTAATTTAGTTTCTGAATGCCAAGATCAATTTGATTTGGAGGTCAATAACGTTCCGCCAGGAGGAGGTTATTGGGAATGGATTGATGGTCCGGATGACTCATCTTTATCTTTCAATCCAGATACAAATTCATTTACACCTGAAATTATGGTAAGTGAAGTAGGAGACTATACTTTTATGTTTACAGACAATGATTGTGGTTTGTCAAATACTGTTTCTGTTGATGTTCAAGTTGTAAATCCAATAATTGAGGAATCGATAGATGTTATATGCCAGTTAGATAATGCTATAAGTGTTATCGATCCTACCGGAAATGGAGGTTCTTGGACAGTATTTTCTGTGGACAGCTCTATGAATGCTTCCATAGTTGATTCCAGTATGCTTCAGACTAATATCATTGTTGATGATTTCGGGACTTATCAAGTTGCCTTTACTGTTGATTTTTGCTTTGGAACAGATACTATGGATGTGAACTTTATTACTGTTGACCCTGTTATATATAATCCTGGAGTTCAGGTTTGTGATTGGGATGCTGAGCTTGAGGTAAATAATCCTTCACCAACCAATGGTTTTTGGGAACTCCTAAATCAGCCTAATCATACTTCTGCTGTAATTTCTAGTTTTGACAATCCTTTTATAACAATTGAAGTAGACGATTTTGGAGGCTATCAGATGGCTTATACAATTAATGGTTGTGAAACTTCAGATACTTTAATGGTTCAATTTGGTCAAGCAATACCACAACTTAATATTGAAGAGTTGGTTCGTTGTGATTTTGATGCCATGTTAGAAGTTAAGTCTTATGGTATGGAAGAAGGTTGGGGTTTTGTTGATGGTCCTGCTGAGCCCATATATAGTGATCCACTTTCTTTTGATACTGAGATAGAAGTTCCTGAGTATGGAGATTATACTTTAATGTATACTGGATGTGATACTTCTATAGTATTTAATGTGCTTTTTATGTGTGATTTAGAAATCCCTGATACTTATAGCCCTAATGGTGATGGGTATAATGATTTGTTTATTATAGAAGATTTGACCTATGAGTATTATTCTTATAGCAATATGAGTATTTATAATAGATGGGGAGATGAGATATACAAAAATGGACATTATGGATTAGATGGTTCTTGGTGGGGTGGGAAAAATACACATCAATATGACCAATTAGCTCCAGGAGTTTACTTTTATGTTTTGAAAGTTGGTAACAAAGTGACGCAGAAAGAAGATGTATATAAAGGGATGATTAATTTATTCTATTAGTTAAAGTGACTTAACAGTTAGTTTTTTTAACTTTTCATCATTCGGGCAATATATTTTCCTATGATGTCAAATTCTATGTTTACTTGATCTCCTTCTTTTAATAACTTAAATGAAGTGTTTTCAAAAGTATAAGGTATAATACAGACTGAAAATTCATCATCTTTCGAATCTACAACTGTAAGACTAGTTCCGTTAACTGTTATTGAACCTTTTTCTACAGTCATTTCTGAAATAGATTTTTTGGTGTATTTGAAGCTAAAGATCCATGAACCATCTAAAGTTTCAATATTGTTACAAATAGCTGTTGTGTCTACATGACCTTGAACAATATGACCATCTAATCTGTCTCCTATTTTCATGCATCGTTCTAAGTTAATCTTATCTCCGTGAATAAGATTGCCAAGGTTTGTTTTTTCAAGGGTCTCTTTAATTGCTACTACATTATATTGATTGTCTTTAATAGAAATTACAGTAAGACATACTCCATTATGAGCAATGCTTTGATCAATTCTAAGCTCAGGAGTAAATTTTGCTTCAATTGTAAGATGAATGTTACCTTTATTTTTTTCGACCTTCTTTACTGTTCCTAATTCTTCAATGATTCCTGTGAACATATTGCGTTTTATTTTCTTTTATTGAAGTAATAAATTTAAAATGGAGTTTTTAGTAATTAATTACTTGTTCCTCCATTATTGAAGGTAATTCTCTGTATTCATATTCTTGATTTCGTAATTGAGGCTCAAATCCAGCTTCTTTTATAGCTTCTTGAATTGTTGTGGATGTAAATCTATGAGGCGCGCCTGCAGCTGAAACCACATTTTCTTCAATCATAATTGAGCCAAAGTCATTTGCACCTGCATGTAAACATAATTGTCCAACTTTTTTCCCAACAGTAAGCCATGATGCTTGAATATTTTTTACGTTTGGAAGCATTATTCTGGATAAAGCAACCATTCGGATGTATTCATCTCCATCGACATTGTTTGAGATGCCTTTGACGCGTTTTAGTAATGTCCCATCATCTTGAAATGGCCAAGCAATAAATGCAAGAAACCCATTTGAGTTTTCAGGTTTTTCAGATTGTACTTGTCTAATTTTAACCAAGTGTTCAAAACGTTCTAAGAGTGTTTCTATATGCCCAAACATCATGGTAGCTGATGTAGTTAGTCCTAATTTGTGCGCTTCTCTCATAACATCAAGCCATTCTTGAGCACCACATTTTCCTTTTGAAATCATCCTGCGAACTCTATCATCAAGTATTTCTGCTCCTGCACCTGGTAGACTATCTAATCCGGCTGTAATTAAAGCTTTTAAAACTTCTTTATGACTTTTGCCGTCAATTTTACTTATGTGTGCAATTTCAGGTGGTCCTAGAGCGTGAAGTTTAATATTTGGAAATTTCTTTTTAATACCGCTAAAGAGATCACAATAGAAATCTAACCCTAGTTCAGGGTGGTGCCCACCTTGAAGTAATAATTGTTCTCCACCATATCGAATGGTCTCCTCAATTTTTTCAGTGTATTCTTCTAAGGTTGTGATGTAAGCTTCTTTATGTCCTGGGATTCTGAAGAAGTTGCAAAATTTACAGTTGGCATTACAAACATTTGTTGTGTTCGCATTTCTGTCTATTATCCAAGTAACTTTATTGCTTGGTACCTGTTTCTTACGAAGTTCATTTGCAACAAACATCAAATCTGGTGTTGCAGCGTTTTCAAAAATAAAAAGCCCTTCATTTGCGGTGAGGAAGTCAAATTGTAGTGCCCTATCTAATAGCTTCTGAGTCTCCATTAAAATGTGTATTTTTACGCTTCAAAATTAAGAAAAAATGCACAGTATTATACATAAAGTGGATGTAGTTTCGGAAGTTAGACATTTAGTTGTTTTGGGATCTGTAGATTCAGACTGGTCTAAGATAGGGTTAAGTAAGATTGAGCATGATTTTGTAACATCTAAATTAGCGATAGGGGAGCTCTCTATTCACATCAATCAGTATTCGCGGAGTATATTTATTGAGTGTTTAAGCGAAGAATCTACAAAAAGTAATAATCTTGAGAAAGCAAGGGAAAGAGGCGCTAAATTAGTAAAACAATTTAATGAGGCTAAGATTGAAGAAGTAGAATTAATAAGCTTATCAAGTGGTGATTTAAGTTTATATGTTGCGGAGGGTATGGCTTTAGCAAATTATCAGTTTTTAAAATATTTTAGTACCCCAGAAAAAAAACTAAACAGCTTAAAAGCAATTTTTGTTAATGCTGAATCATCAGTTATTCATAATATGAATGCTGTTGTTTCGGGAACCTTATATGCTCGTGATTTTGTTAATGAGCCCTTGTCTTATTTAACAGCTATGCAGTTTTCTGAGGATATGTTGGCTTTAGGAAAGGAGGCAGGCTTTAAGGTAGAGGTTCTTCATAAAAAGCAAATAGAGTCCTTGAAAATGGGAGGCTTGCTTGCTGTAAATCAAGGCGCTTTGGAGCCTCCAACATTTAATATTCTTACATATAAACCAGAAAACCATATTAACTCTAAGCCATTTGTGTTAGTGGGAAAGGGAATCGTGTATGATACTGGTGGATTGAGCTTAAAGCCTACTCCAAATTCTATGGATATGATGAAGTGTGATATGGGTGGTGGTGCTTCAGTACTTGGTGTTTTGTATGCTATAGCGAAAGCTAAATTCCCTGTTCATGTTGTCGGATTAATACCTGCTACAGAAAACCGCCCAGGAGGTAATGCTTATGCGCCTGGTGATGTTATTCATATGATGGATAACACCTCTGTTGAGGTTCTTAATACGGATGCTGAAGGACGTTTGGTTATGGCAGACGCCCTATGTTATGCAAAGAAGTATAACCCTGAATTGGTTATTGATTTTGCTACATTAACTGGTGCAGCAGTTAGAGCCATTGGTAAATATGGTATTGTTGCTATGGGAAATACAGATATTCGAGTTCAAAATGAATTACGTGAAAGTGGGGATTTTACTTATGAAAGATTGGCAATGATGCCTTTTTGGCAAGAGTACTCAGAATTATTAAAATCGGACATAGCAGATATGACAAATTTGGGACCAGCTGAAGCTGGGCAAATAACTGCTGGTAAGTTTTTGGAACATTTTACTGATTACCCTTGGATACATCTCGATATTGCTGGACCTGCTTTTTTGTCAAGTGATGACCATTATCGTTTAAAGGGAGGGACAGGTACAGGCGTTCGTCTTCTTTTTGATTATTTGCTAAAGAAATGCGTAAATGCAGAATAATAAATTTTAGAGGTTTAAAAGTTTATTTTTAATGCCAATTTTAGAACTCTTTTAATAAGCTAAAAATGAGAAATCAATCAAAACCCAAGAAAGTCCGTATAGGAATTTCTGTTGGTGATATTAATGGAATCGGACTAGAGGTTATCATGAAAGCATTCTCTGATAATCGTATTTTTGATTTATGTACTCCTGTGGTTTATGCTTCGTCAAATTATGTTATGGCATATCAGAAAGAAATGGGGATGAAAAACTTTAGTTTTAACTTTGTGAAGCCCAACTCGAAAATCATTTCTAATAGAGCAAATCTAATTAATTGTTGGGAAGAAGATGTTAAGTTGACTTTAGGTAAAGAAACTGATGAAGGTGGTGCTTATGCATTAAAGTCATTGTCTGCAGCTGTTGATGCTTTAAAAAAAGGTGATGTTGACGCATTGGTTACGGCTCCAATAAATAAACATAATATTCAGTCTGATGAATTTAATTTCCCGGGGCATACAGAATATTTGGCAAATGAATTTGATGGAGAAGATGCATTAATGTTTATGGTTGCAGACTCCTTAAGAATAGGTGTGGTTACGGGGCATATTCCTATTGCTAATGTAGCGTCTTCTATTACTATAGAAAAGATTTTCAAAAAAATTGATCAAATAGAGCGTTCTTTAAAGAGTGATTTTAATATTAGAAAACCGAAAATAGCAGTTTTAGGCCTTAACCCACATAGTGGTGATAAAGGTGTTATTGGAAAAGAAGACGATGCAATAATATTGCCTGCTGTAGAAAAGGCTTTTGATTCTGGGAAATTAGTTTATGGTCCTTATTCTGCCGATAGTTTTTTTGCTTCTGATGTTTTTACTCAGTTTGATGCTGTTTTGGCTATGTATCATGATCAAGGTTTAATTCCTTTTAAGAATATGTCATTTAATAGGGGAGTGAACTTTACAGCGGGGATATCTGTTGTTAGGACATCTCCAGATCATGGCACGGCTTATGACTTAGCTGGAAAAAATGAGGCTCAAGAGTCTTCATTTCGTGAAGCTGTTTACCTTGCGTGTAAGGTTTTTAAGAACAGGTTAGAATTTTCAAAACTACACGAAAACCCATTGGAAATAACCTCAGTTTCTAAGAACAAATAGACTTGCGCTTTAAGAAAAGATGCAGACGGTTTAGTGTTTAATATTGTGCTTATTAAGTATTCCGTTCTTTTAAGAAAATTATTTTTATCTTTGCAGACCGAAAAACTTATATGAATGGATGCGCTCACAGATTTCATTATACCCATAATCGGGCTTAAGTTAGGTGAGCATTCTTATCAGTTCAATGTTGATCGGCAGTTCTTTAAAGAATTTGATAACACTGATTTACAAGAAGGATGCCTTCAAGTAGATTTGATTTTAAAAAAAAGATCAAATCATATGGAGTTAATGTTTCGAGCAAAAGGAAGTATTAATTGTCTGTGTGATAGGTGTGGAGGTGATTTAAAGCTTCCTCTTGATCATCAAGAAATGAGAATTGTAAAATTTTCTCAAGAAGATTTTGATAATACAGATGATGTTTTAGTTATCGGACGTGAAGACTACGAAATTAATGTGTCGCATATTGTATATGAGACTATTTTTTTAGGTTTGCCGATTAGAAAGTTTCATGATCAAGAAACAAATGGGCAAAAATGTGATGAAGAGGTAATAAAAAGACTTAAAGAATATCAAAAAAAAGAAGCAAATAAAGGTGTTGACGATAGATGGTCAGCATTAAAAAAATTATTAACGGATAAAGATTAGTAAAAATGGCACATCCAAAACGAAAAATTTCTAAACAAAGACGCGACAAGAGAAGAACGCATTATAAAGCTGAAGCACCAACCGTCTCTGTTTGTTCTAAAACAGGTGAGGCACACTTGTACCACAGAGCATATTGGCATGAAGGTAAAATGTACTACAAAGGTAATGTAGTTATAGAATAGTATGCTGTAAATATTAATACATCACTTTTATTAATATTTATTCTTTTTTTACTGTTTGCGTATTAAGATTTTATGTAGATTTAAACCCGTTTTTAATTGAGTTTAGATCTACATTTTTATTTTAAATAAATGAGTAGGTTGTAAGTTGTTATAGAAAATGTTCTCTATTGATACTTTTAACCTCTAGATTTAAATCATAAAGCTTCAACTAGATACATTTGATTTGTCATAAATGTGAGATGTGAAATTATTAGAAAAAGTTAAATAAGTTTTCAAAAATGGGTAAAATAACAGCAGCTATTTCAGGAGTCAATGGTTGGGTCCCAGAGTATAAATTAACAAACCATGAGCTGTCTTCTATGGTAGATACCAATGATGAGTGGATTGTTTCTCGTACAGGAATCAAAGAAAGAAGAATCCTTAAAGGTGAAGGTTTAGGCTCCTCAGATATGGGTGCCAAAGCTGTTGAGGGTTTGTTAAAGAAGAAAAATATAAAGGCTGACGAGATTGATCTTATTATCTGTGCAACAGCAACTCCAGATATGCTTTTCCCTTCTACTGCGTGTGTTATTGCCGATAAAATTGGAGCAAAAAATGCTTTTTGTTTTGATTTAATGGCTGCATGTTCTGGTTTTTTATTCTCTTTGTCTACTGCTTCAAAGTATATAGAGTCGGGTTCTTACAAAAAAGTAGTTGTAGTTGGAGCAGATAAAATGTCTTCTATTGTCGATTATGAAGATCGTACAACATGCATTATATTTGGAGATGGTGCTGGTGCAGTATTGTTAGAACCAAATGAAGAAGGTTTAGGGATTCAAGATGCTATTTTGAAAAGCGATGGGTCTGGAAGAGATTATTTGAATATGAAAGGTGGTGGTTCTGTTAGCCCATCGACACATGAAACTGTTGATGCGAAGGCGCATTATATTTATCAGGATGGTAAAACTGTATTTAAGTTTGCGGTTACAAATATGGCTGATGTGTCTGCGGAAATTATGGAACGCAATAACCTTAAAGGGAATGATGTTGCTTGGTTAGTTCCTCACCAGGCTAATAAACGTATTATTGATGCAACTGCTAGAAGAATGGGTGTTGGAACTGAAAAGGTAATGTTGAATATTGAGAAATACGGGAATACAACAAACGGAACAATCCCACTGTGTTTATGGGAGTGGGAAGATAAATTAAAGAAAGGAGATAATTTGGTATTAGCTGCTTTTGGTGGTGGTTTTACCTGGGGGTCTATTTACCTTAAATGGGCGTATTAAAAGTAAATAGTAACATTAATAATTGTTATGGCATTAGATATTAAAGAAATTCAAGAACTTATTAAGTTCGTTGCAAAATCTGGTGTTTCCGAAGTAGATTTGGAAATGGGAGATATGAAAATCTCAATTAAAACACCACCTAAAAAGGGTAAGGGGCAAGTAGAAACAGTTGTTCAGCAAATTCCTGTTACCGCAGCCCCTTCAATTGCTCCTATAGCGGTTCAGTCTGCTCCTGTAGTTGCTGCTGTTCCTGAAGTGGAAGCTGAAACTCCGGTTGCTAGTTCTGATTCTGATGATTCAAAATATGTTACAATAAAATCGCCAATGATTGGGACATTTTACCGAAAGCCTTCACCAGACAAAGATCCTTTTATTAATGTAGGAGATGAAGTTAATATTGGAACTGTTGTTTGTGTTGTGGAAGCGATGAAATTATTCAATGAGATTGAATCTGAAATATCAGGTAAAATAATAAAAGTGTTGGTCGAAGATATGAGTCCAATCGAATATGATCAGCCATTATTTTTGGTAGATCCTTCATAATTTTTATGTCATAAAAAATGGCCATGTTTAAGAAAATTTTGGTTGCCAATCGTGGCGAAATAGCCCTTCGTGTTATTCGTACTGTTAGAGAAATGGGTATTAAAACAGTGGCAGTATATTCTTCTGCAGATGCTGATAGTCTTCATGTTAAGTTTGCAGATGAGGCTGTTTGTATAGGTCCTGCCTCGAGTACTGATTCTTATTTGAAAATACCCAATATTATTGCAGCAGCAGAAATTACAAATGCTGATGCAATTCATCCTGGTTATGGTTTTTTATCAGAAAATTCGAATTTTTCGAAAATTTGTGAAGAGAATAATTTGAAATTTATTGGAGCTTCACCTGAAATGATTGATGGGATGGGAGATAAAGCAAATGCTAAAGCAACGATGAAAGCTGCTGGAGTTCCAACAATTCCTGGTTCAGATGGTATTTTAGAAACTTATGAAGCGGCTGAAAAACTAGCGCTTGAAATAGGTTTTCCTGTTATGTTAAAAGCTACTGCTGGTGGTGGTGGAAAAGGTATGCGTGCTGTTTATGAATTAGAGCAATTTCATGCAGCTTGGGATTCTGCGCGTCAAGAGGCAGGTGCAGCTTTTGGAAACGATGGGATGTATATGGAGAAGTTAATTGTTGAACCCCGCCATATTGAAATTCAAATTATTGGAGATTCATCTGGAAAAGCTTGTCATTTATCTGAAAGAGACTGCTCTGTCCAAAGAAGGCATCAAAAACTTACTGAAGAAGCACCATCTCCATTTATGACAAAGGAACTTCGTAAACGAATGGGCGCAGCTGCAGTAAAAGCTGCCGAAGCGGTAAAATATGAGGGTGCTGGTACTGTTGAGTTTTTAGTTGATAAGGATCGGAATTTTTATTTTATGGAAATGAATACTCGTATTCAGGTGGAACACCCGGTAACTGAAGAGGTTATTAATTATGATTTGATAGCAGAGCAAATAAAAGTCGCTTCTGGAATTCCAATATCAGGTAAGAATTATGAACCCACACTGCATGCAATAGAATGTAGAATTAATGCTGAAGATCCAATGAACGATTTTAGACCATGTCCTGGGAAAATCACAAACTATCATGCCCCTGGAGGGCATGGTGTTCGTGTTGATACTCATGTTTATGCGGGTTATGTTATTCCTCCATATTATGACTCAATGATAGCTAAGCTTATTGTGGTTGCTCAAACTAGAGACGCGGCTATTGAGAAGATGAAAAGGGCTTTGAGTGAATTTACAATTGAAGGCATTAAGACTACTATTCCATTTCATTTACAATTAATGGATCATGCGGATTATAGATCTGGAAATTATACGACCAAGTTTATGGAAGATTTTATCTTAAAGGGGTAATTTATCTTTATGTATCATATCAAATTCCGATTCGTTTAAGCGGGTTGGAATTTTTTTATATAGCAAGTTTTAATTTATTCTTGACCTGTTCTATTTTCTTTTTTATGCTTCCTTTATCATATCCGCAATCAGCGTGAAGTTGAATCTGAGTCCCATGTTCAATAAATTCATCTGGTATACCCAGTCGATATACTGAGGCATTGTATTGGTTGTCTGCCATAAACTCAATAACAGAAGACCCTACTCCTCCAGAAATACATCCGTCTTCGATAGTGATGATGTGTTCATATGTTTTAAAAACCACGTGGAGCATTTTTTGATCAAGCGGTTTAGCAAATCTTAAGTCGTAGTGTCCAATATATATACCTTCTTTCTCATATTCATTACAGACTTCAGTTGCATAGTTGCCTACATGACCCAAAGACAGAATTGCAATGTTTTTGCCAGTCCTAAGCTTACGTCCAGTACCAATTTCGATAGATTTAAACTCCGTTTTCCAATCTGGCATTACACCCTTGCCACGTGGGTATCTAATAGTGAAAGGACCGTGTTTTTTTTCTTGAGCTGTAAACATTAAATTTCTTAATTCCTCTTCATTCATAGGAGCAGAGATAATCATGTTTGGGATGCATTTAAAATATGCGATATCAAATGAACCATGGTGAGTTGGGCCATCTTCTCCTACTAATCCTGCACGGTCTAGACAAAATATTACACTTAGGTTTTGAATAGCAACATCATGAATTACTTGATCAAAAGCTCTTTGCATAAATGTTGAATAAATGTTACAAAAAGGAATTAAGCCTTGAGTAGCCATTCCTGCCGAAAAAGTAACAGCATGTTGTTCTGCAATTCCAACATCAAATGCCCTATCTGGTATTTCTTCCATCATATATTTTAGTGATGACCCAGTTGGCATTGCAGGAGTCACACCTACAATTTGTTTATTTTTTTTTGCAAGTTCTATGATGGTATATCCAAATACATCTTGGTATTTAGGAGCCTCATTTTTAGTTTTTGCAATACTTAATATTTTACCAGTATCTTTATTAAAGATGCCTGGAGCATGCCATTTCGTAGTGTTTCCATCTTCGGCAGGTTTGTACCCCTTGCCTTTTTTTGTGACACAATGAAGTATTTTTGGGCCAGGAATGTCTTTTAAATCCTCTAATATTTTAACTAGATGTTCTACATCATGACCGTCAACAGGTCCAAAGTATCTAAAGTTTAGTGATTCGAAATAATTGCTTTGTTCTAGCATAGATGATTTAATGCCATTTTCTATTTTTTGAACAATAGATTGCGCATTAGGCCCAAACTTGCTGAATTTGCCAAGTAGATCCCAGACTTCATCTTTAATTTTGTTATAAGTGTGCGATGTTGTAATGTCAGTTAGGTATTCTTTTAATGCTCCTACGTTTGGATCGATTGACATACAGTTGTCGTTTAATACAACCAGAATATTCGAGTCTGACATGCCTGCATGATTAAGAGCTTCAAAAGCTTGTCCACCGGTAAGTGCGCCATCCCCAATTACTGCAATATGCTGTTTGTTCTTTTCATTTTTTAATGATGATGCAATTGACATTCCGAGGGCAGCTCCTATAGATGTAGATGAGTGGCCAACACCAAAAGTGTCAAATTCACTTTCAGTACGTTTAGGGAATCCGCTAAGACCTTTGTATTTTCTATTTGTGTGAAAAATGTCTCTTCTTCCGGTAAGAATTTTATGTCCATAAGCCTGGTGTCCTACATCCCATACTAACTGGTCATAAGGCGTATTAAAGACATAGTGTAATGCAACTGAAAGCTCAACGACACCTAAGCTTGCTCCAAAATGCCCACCGTTTACCGAAACGACATCTATAATAAACTGTCGAAGTTCTTTTGATAGTTTTACTAAATCAGAGACATCTAATTTTTTTAAATCAGAAGGAGAGTCAATGTTGTTTAATATTGATTTTGTTTTTTCAGACAATTTTTTTCAATTTATAATTCCATTACAAATGTAGTAAAGAATGTGTTTAAAATATATTTTGTCTTGTGTTTAGTATAAAATATTTTTTACAGGCCTATTAATTATATTTTATGATAAGTTTCAGGTTTTAATTTACTATTTTCACTCATTATAAATAAGTTTTTACGTTATACCTTTTTAATTAGATGTCTTGAAGTTAAAAACAAATAAATTTATAGAAAGGTATTTCGATGACGATTTATCAAATGAAGAACTTGAATTGTTTCGAGAAAAACTCCAAACGGATATAAAATTCAAAGAAGAAGTTGAATTGTATGAGCAAGTATTTGGTGATTTAGTTTACAAGCGAGAACGCAAAATGAAAACTAATTTTCATGCTCTTGAACTTCACACTAGAAAATCTAAAAAGGTCTTTTTTTTTAATGGAATAATGAAAAGGGTTATTATGTTTCCCCTTTTATTCATTGTTATTATTTTTGGTTTGAATCACTTTTCTTTTTCTTCAGAACAAGATTTTAGAATAATTTTTGAAGAATATTTTGAGCCTTATCCTAACATATTGGCTCCTATTAGTCGTTCTTCAGAATATTTAGATTCTGAGCTATCCAATGTTATGGTTTTATATGAGATAGAACAATATGAAGATGCTCTTTTAGGATTGAATACATTAATTGATAGTACTAATGCTTATCATAATGAATTGCTTTTTTATAAAGGTTTATCATTACTTGCTTCCGGAAATTCAAGTGAAGCTGTCTCTAGTTTTGAGCTTATGGATTTGTCTTGTGATATGGAGAATCAAAGAAAATGGTATTTATCTTTGGCTTTAGGCCAATCTGGGGACGTTATTCAAGCAAAAGAATTGCTAAATGATATTGTGTCTGACAGGAGTCATTTTATGACTTATGCAGAAGAGCTGTTAGATGAACTTTCGATAAAAGAGTAAACCAATAATTAAAATTAATGGAATTAGAAAGTATATCTTCTTGTCCATTTTAGATTTTATGTCAATGTTATTTGTGTTTCCATAAATAACCATCCCTCCCCAGAATATTGGATTGGAAAGGTGTTCGTCGGAGGATTTAAGATATTTTATTTTAGCTTGTTGAAGAGCTAAACCTTTGTTTTTGTTATTTCTTTTTTCAAAGAATGAAGTTGTAATTTTTGATGTTGGTAAATCTGCGACATCCCACAAGCTTAAAAGAACGGCATGCGCTCCAGCATAATTAAAACTTCTAGCTAAACTTGTGACTCCTTCTCCTAAAATCATATTGCCATTTCCACTACTACAACTACTCAATACTACGAGTTTAGCATTTAATTTTATGTTTTGTATTTCATGTGCATAAAGTTCACTTTTTGAGTCTTCTTTTTTTTCTGGAGAAAGAATGAGTTTTGAGTAAGCAGAATTATTTGTGTTTTGCTCAGTATGACCTGAAAAATGAATGACTTCGTAATCAGATATAATTTTTAATAGATTCTTTTTAGTAGCATTTTCGTTTATTAATAAATCGCCATTTATTTCTTTTGCTACGCTATTAATTTCTTTATGTGCCTCTTTAAGAGGTGCGTATTTCGGTCCTGTTACCTTTGGCAAAATACCGAGGTAATTTTTATTTGGTTTAAGATGGTTTAATTTTTCATTTGTTATATAGTTTTTGTATTGTATTGAATGGTTGTGAACGAGATAATTAAGTTTATTGTATTTAATTTCTTTTGGTTTTTTATTAATAAAGCAATCAAAGTTTAAAGAGTAAATATCCTTACTTGGAATGATTGTAATTTTTTGGAAGTCATCAGTTTTATGAGGCTTAAGTAATAGCATATATAATTCGTATGCTAGATCAGTATATTTCTCAATATCTGAGTTTGTAATAGATTTATTAAACTCAAATATTTTATCTGATAAATTTGTGATAGTGTCTTCATGAAATGTTATGTTATTTTTAGAAATACCCAAAGAGTAAATATGGTCATGGTATTTATAATATTCTATAATAATCTCATTTTCACCTAATTTCTTTTGTATTAAACTATAATTAGATTCTGACTTTTTGTACTTATGATTGAAGTAATTAGGGTATTCCTTTTCTATTCTAGAGATTAAAGATTCTAACTCTCTTTTTAATTTAAATATTTCTGATTTGATTTCTTTATTTGATTGAGATTCAGGGTTGTTTTCATTGAAAATTTGATTTTGCTTCTCAGATATTTTTCTTTTTAATAGATCTTCTTTAATTATTATTGAATCTGGAAGATTCGAATTGTGTTTTGCATTGGCATTTTGCAACTCTTTTTTTAATAAATAGGCTTTTTCGTATTCGAAAAAATTCAGTGCGTGTTTAATGTGTTTAGGGTTATTATCTAAATCATAAAGTTTTTTTAATGCTTGAATTGCTAAATAGAGATTTTCATCGATTTCATTGAATAGAGATAATTTTTCTGAATTGTGAAAATAGAAATTAGTAAAAACCTCATATAATAAATTTACTTTTTTAGCGCTTTCGATAAGTTGGTATAGGTAGTTTGTGTCTTTTGTTTTATTGTAAAGTCCAAGTAGGCCTTTTTGTTTTAGAATAGAGGTACTCAATAATAGTGGCCTGGAGATGATGGCGCTTTTATAATCTTCTAGTTCATTTGTAAGTACTAAGTTTTTTTCAGCATTTTCAAGTTCTTTTATGCATGTTTCATAGCTATGCTCTTTAAAATAACTTAAGGCGTTAAGATAATAGGCTTGTGCCAAATCATAGTTTTTTTGGTTCCAAATAGTTTTATTAATTTCTATTGATTCTTTAAGTACTCTTCTGGCTTTGTCATTTTTATTTTTATGAAAGTAAATCAATGCTAAATGATTTGATATCAAGTTAGCCAGTTCATTTTGTGGTCCATTTATTTCTTCATTGAGAGTTTTCGATTTCCTTAAAATATTTAGGGCTTTGCTGTATTCATTACTCTCTATGTATGTAGCACCTAGGTTAAAGTATTTCCATGGGAGTTCGTTTTTGTAGTTGTTTGTTTCTACTACGTTAATAGATTTATTATGATATATTTTTGCTTGATCAAGGTCTCCGAGGTTTGTGTAATTATTTGCAATATTACTTTGAATTGTTGCAATATTGATGACTTTTTCTGGATTGATTTTAGTGAAAAGCCTCAGTGCTTCAAAATAATACTCTTGTGATTTTTCAATATCCTTTAGTTCTGATGAGATGACGCCTAATGAATTGTATATATGTGCTTTGTAAATTTCAACAGTTGATAAGTAGTCGTTAAAGTAATTTAATGCCTTTTGGAGGTGTTCTTGTGCGAGTATTAAATTATGACTGGACTTATATGAGTTGGCAAGAGAAAAGTGCGCAATGACAATACTATTGTAGTCAACAGGTACGCTATTTAGAGATAATTTTAGTGCTTGTTGCTGAAGCTTGATGCATTTTTGAATATTTCCTATTTTTTTATGGAAAACCCCTAAAGAACTAGTATTGTGTATGATTTTTGGATGGGAAGGTTTTAGGTGTTTAATTCTTTGTTTTAGTGCTTTTTCTCCATATAAAATTGTAGAGTCGGTCTCTCCATAATGGTATTTTGCAACAGCCAAATTGTATAGGATGTCACCGTATAGTTCTAGGTTTTCTAGTTTACTGCCTTTAGATAGTTGAAGCGCTTGGTGTCCGTAAGTAATTACTTCAGATAGATTTTCAGTTTCTTTATTTATCTGACATAGTAGGCTTAAGCAGTCGAATTTATTCTGTTTGTTTTTTGCTTGGGCGAGATTATTTTCTAGATATAAAATAGCATTTTCAAACTCTCCTATTTCAGATAAAGAATCAGTAGTGTATTGGTAATTATTATATTTCTGCTCATTTTGTCCATATATACTATTTATTAGGACAATAGATGCAATAAGTAATGTTTTCATTTAGGACTTTTGGCGCAACTAAAATAGTATTTGTTTTTTAGATTAAAGCTTTTTTTAAAAAAGCCCCCTTATCAAAAATAGTACCAAATTACAAATTTTGAGATTATTTGGCTGCTTATATAGTTGACATGCCAATGAAAAAAATTAAATTTGTAATACGCATTATTATAGATGGATAATATGAATAGGATAGAAGTAAAAGAAGCCTTAAGACTAGAGATAAGTAATAATTTGGTCACTCTAAAAGGTTGGGTTAAAACAAAGAGGGGCAGTAAAAACGTTTCATTTATTGCTTTAAATGATGGTTCGACACTTAATAATATTCAGATAGTTGCTGAACATAATATTTCTGAGGATACTTTAAAGTTGATTAATACTGGTGCCAGTATTTCTGTAACAGGAAAATTAGTTCAATCAAAAGGTTCAGGTCAATCTGTAGAGGTTTTAGCTGAATCTATTGACGTGCTAGGTATAGCTGATCCAGATGAATATCCATTGCAACCAAAAAAACATTCTTTAGAATTTTTAAGAGAAAAGGCTCATTTAAGATTTCGAACAAACACCTTTGGTGCAGTATTTCGTATTCGTCATGCGATGACTTATGCGATTCATAATTTTTTTAATCAGAAGGGGTTTTCGAATATACATACCCCTATAATTACTGGTTCGGATTGTGAAGGTGCAGGTGAGATGTTCGCTGTAAGTACTTTAGATAAAGTCAACACTCCATTAACGGAGCAGGGAGATGTTGATTATTCGAAAGATTTTTTTGGTAAAGAGACCAATTTAACTGTATCTGGTCAGTTAGAAGCTGAAATGGCAGCATTAGCACTTGGTAAAGTTTATACTTTTGGCCCAACATTTCGTGCAGAAAATTCTAATACTTCTAGACATCTCGCAGAGTTTTGGATGATTGAGCCCGAAGTGGCTTTTGCGGACTTAAATGAAAACATGAGCCTTGCACAAGATATGCTTCAATATTTATGTTCATATGCGTTAGATAATTGTAAGGATGATATAGCGTTTTTAGATAAACGTTTACAGGAAGAGGAGAAACACAAGAAAAAAGAAGAGCGCCAAGAAATGGGGCTAATTGAGAAGCTTAAATTCGTGGTGGAAAATGATTTTGAACGAATTAGCTACACAGAGGCTTATGATATTTTAAGGAATTCTAAGCCTAATAAGAAGAAAAAGTTCCAATATCTTATAGAGGAGTGGGGTGCTGATTTTCAGTCGGAGCATGAAAGGTATTTGGTAGAGAAGAAATTTAAAAAGCCTGTAATTATTACTGATTACCCAAAAGATATAAAGGCTTTTTATATGCGTATGAATGATGACGGTAAAACTGTTCGTGCTATGGATGTTTTGTTCCCTGGTATTGGCGAAATTATTGGTGGCTCGCAAAGGGAAGAACGATTAGATGTACTTAAAGAAAGAATGAAAGAGATGGATATTCCTGAAGACGAGTTATGGTGGTATATTGATTCTAGAAATTTCGGTACAGTTCCTCACAGTGGATATGGATTAGGCTTTGAGCGTTTGGTTTTATTTGTTACTGGAATGGGTAATATTAGAGATGTCATTCCTTTTCCAAGAACTCCAAACAATGCAGATTTTTAAATTTTATGTTAAAGCAGTCCCTAAATCAAAAATTAGCACAGAAACTTTCGCCTCAGCAGATTAAGTTGATGAAGCTTATACAGCTTCCAACAATTGAATTAGAGCAAAAAGTTAAAGATGAATTGGAGGAAAATCCAGCTATCGAGGAGGTGACTGAAAGAAGTTCAGATGCTGAATATGATGAAATAAAAGGTCAGGATTCGGATTCACAGGACATTAATGTCGATGAGTACCTAAGTGATGACGAAATACCTCGGTACCGTACGGTGGCAAATAATATTAGTCCTGATCAAGAAGATAAGTCTGTACCTATTGCTATGGGGGTAAGTATGTTGGAGACTTTAGAGCGTCAACTTGCATTAAGAGATTTAGATGATCATCAGTATAAAATAGGGTTATTCCTAATTGGTTGTTTAAATGATGATGGCTATATAAGGAGAGACTTTTCAGCTATATTGGATGATCTTGCTTTTTCCCAAAATATTTCAACAACTGAGATAGAGCTACTCGATGTTTTAAAGATCATTCAGGATTTTGATCCTGTTGGAATTGGTGCTCGAGATTTACAAGAATGCTTAAAGATACAGTTAGATAAAAAGCAGTTGTCTGTTTCGGTAGATTTAGCAAAAGAAATAGTATCTAATCATTTTAATGAATTAACTAAAAAGCATTACTCAAAGCTCCTTTCTAGGCTGGCTGTTTCAGAAGAGGTGCTAAAAGATTCATTAGATGAGATCTCTAAATTGAATCCTAAGCCTTGTGCGTTTGGTTCTTCTAAAGTGGTACAGCATATTATTCCTGATTTTGTAATATCTATTATCGATGGTCAATTAGATTTAGTTATGAATACAGGAATGATTCCTGAATTAAGAATTAACAGTTCGTTTAAAGATTTGTTGCAAGGTTATAAAGAATCTAATCATTCAGAGGATAAAGAGCAAAAAGCTGCAGTTCTTTTTGTGAAACAAAAGTTAGATTCAGCAAAATGGTTTATTGACGCTATTAAACAAAGGCATAGAACACTAATGTTGACAATGAATGCAATAATGAATTTTCAAGAAGCTTATTTTTTAACGGGAGATGAAAAGCTTCTAAAGCCAATGATTCTAAAGGATGTTGCAGAAATTGTAGCTATGGATATTTCTACAGTCTCTAGAGTGGCAAATAGTAAATATGTTGATACGCCTTATGGTACATTTTTAGTAAAACATTTTTTCTCTGAGTCATTAAAAAATATTAAGGGAGAGGATGTTTCAACTAAAGAAATTAAAATGATATTGGATGAGCTGATTAAAAATGAAAATAAAACAAACCCATTAACCGACACTAAGTTAATGGACTTATTGAAAAAGAGGGGATATCCGATTGCCCGACGAACGGTTGCTAAGTATAGAGAGCAAATGAGTATTCCTGTTGCCCGTTTAAGAAAAGAAATTTAGAGTATAAATTATAATAAGTTAATATTGTAGATACATATAAGTTTGATTATTTAAATGTAAAGTAGTAAATTTGCTTCTTATAATCCCCCCCATTATGAAAACAATAAACCTAAATTCAGAATCTTTACATACAGCTGCCTCTATGTTAAAAGTGTTAGGGCATCCTATACGTATCTCAATTATTGAGCTACTAGATGATACTAATAAGATGTCGGTAACTGAGATTTTTAAAGCTTTAAAAATTGAACAAGCAATTGCCTCACATCATTTAAATACACTCAAAAATAAACGAATATTGATGTCTGAAAGGGTAGGTAAGAATACTTATTATTCTGTTAGTGACCCTAATTTAATATCAGCTGTAAATAGTGTGCGTTCATATAAGTAGAGCTATACAATTCACGTTATTTTGATTTCAATTTTAAGTATTAACAATTACATAATTGTTTAAAATCTAATTATAATACCTATGAATAAGATTTTATTTTTCATTAGCTTAATTACATTAAATAGTTTTGCTCAAAATAGTTTTTTTGATATTATTTCAAATTCTAAAAAAGCCAGTCATTTGCTTCTTACTATTGGTGATGTAGAATTTAGAAACACAGAAAATAGAGGTGAATTATTTACTGAGATTCATATTGATGGGTTTTCAAAATCTTATGATTTAGGTAATCCGGACTTGCCAGTATATTCTAAATTGATAGAGATTCCTTCCAATGGAGATGTTTCTATCTCTATTATTAATAAAACTGAAAGCCATATAGATTTATCAGGTATAGGGTTTCCAGACAAACTGATCCCATCTCAACGTTCTATATCTAAGAGCGAAGACCCTACTCTTGTTGATTTTAAATTTAATGAAAAGGTTTATTCGACTGATGAATTTTATGCGAATGAATTGATAAGTGTCGAGCGATTAGGGATTATGAGAGGTAGAACTATAGCACGAATTAAAATTTCACCTTTTGCATATAATCCTTTGACACATTCTCTAAAGGTCATCGAGGATTTGGAATTTAAGGTTGAATATTCATCAAATATTCAACCCCCAAATAATGCTCACTATTCGAGAGTATATTCAACAAATTTCTCAAAATTAATTAACGCAGATATTCATTCAAAGAATGATTTTACAAGTTTGCCTATAAGAATGATTATTCTTTCTGACCCTATGTTTGAAGAAGAATTACAAGAATTTATAGCTTGGAAAACAAGATTAGGATTTGACGTTATTGAAGCATACAAAGGAGATGACGGTGTTGGAAATACAAAAGAATCTATGAAGGCTTTTGTT
Organism: Bacteroidetes bacterium MED-G21; assembly: GCA_002457305.1. Taxonomy (GTDB): domain Bacteria; phylum Bacteroidota; class Bacteroidia; order Flavobacteriales; family UBA7430; genus MED-G21. The sequence continues at coordinate 30,113 of NTKG01000007.1, forward strand.
CAGTCCTATTATGACAATGCAACAGCGGAAGAACCAGCTCCTACGTATTTGTTAATTGTAGGTGATCACGAGCAAATACCTAGTTTTCAGATGGGCAATGGTAATTGGGGAGGTCATACTTCTGATATGGTTTACTGTGAGTTTGACGGGAATGGGGACTATTTTCCTGAAATGTATTATGGACGATTTTCTGCCAGTACAGTAAATGAATTGATTCCTCAGATTGATAAAACATTAGAGTATGAACAGTATACCATGCCAGACCCATCCTATTTAGATGAGGTTTTATTGGTTGCAGGAGTTGACCAGAGTATGGCTATGATTCATGGAAATGGACAAATTAACTATGGAACAGATTATTATTTTAATACAGATCATGGATTAACCTCATATACTTTTTTGTATCCTGAGTCTGGAAATTCTGCATCAGAGCAGGAAATAATTAATGAGATAAGTAAAGGAGTTGGATATGCAAATTACACTGCTCATTGCAGTCCTGAGGGCTGGGCTGAACCTGCTTTTCTTGTAAATGATGTAAGTGGATTAGACAACCAGAATCAATATGGTTTATTGATTGGTAATTGTTGTAATTCTAATGAATTTGCTGGAGTAACATGTTTAGGTGAGGCATTACTGAGAACACCAAATAAAGGAGCTGTTGGTTATATTGGGGCAACAAATAGTACCTATTGGGATGAAGATTTTTATTGGAGTGTTGGGAATGGAGAAGCGGTTGTTAATCCTTCTTATGAAGAGACGGGGCGTGGTGTTTATGATTGCAGTTTTCATGAAAATGATGAGAGTGAGGAGACCTGGTCGATTACTCAAGGACAAATACTCCATGCTGGTAATCTTGCTGTATCCGAATCAAATGCAGACGATGAGTATTATTGGGAGATTTATATGTTAATGGGAGACCCTACCGTACTAACTTATTATGGTGTGCCTTCAATCTTATCAATTAATCATCCTGAGGTATTGCCTATGGGCTCCAATTCAATTAATATTTCTTCAGAGCAACATACTTATGTAGCTGTTAATCAGGGTGGCGTTTTATTAGATGCTTCTTATACCGATGCGTCTGGAAATGTGATTTTAAATTTCGATCCTCTTGATTCAATGGTACCTTTAGAAATTGTAGCTAGTAAACAAAACAAGCAAGTTTATATCCAGGATGTTAATATTATGTCTGCAGATGCACCGTTTGTTGTTTTTTCTGAATTGTCTATTAACGGTACTGCAGGAGATACTCAAGTTAATGGTGGAGAAAGTTTTTCTGTTGATGTTGAGTTGCAAAATTTTGGAATGGTTGAGACTGGAGACTTGCTTATGGAGGTTTCAACTGATAATCCTTATGTTAATATCTCATCTGAATCATTAAGTTTTGATGGATTAGGAGCAGCGGATACTTTGACATTAGCAGATGCTGTGTCTATTGATTTAATTGGCCCAGTTGAAGATCAAGAAAATATTGCTTTGACTTTTACAATTTCTGACTCCTCTGGAAATATTTGGGAGACATATGGAAGTTTTACAGTAAATGCTCCAGATATAGAGTTCATTTCTCATACAATAGATGATGCTGATGGAAATGGATTTATTGACTTTAATGAGTCAGGTGTTTTAAATGTTACACTTGCTAATGTTGGGCACCTAAATAGCTTAGATGGGCTTGCAGTGGTGAGTTCAGATTTCAGCGCTCTGCAAATTAGTCAAGATTCAATTTCATTTAGTCCTATTAATGAAGGTTCTGAAGTTGTTATATCAATTCCAGTTTTTCTAGATGAAATGGCTCCTAATGGAGAGGATTACCAGATATACATTGTGGCCACTACTCAAGATAATTATACTTGTGATTATTTAGTTAATCTTAATACGTCTAATTGTTCATTGGGTTCATTTGAGGTTCAGGTCAATCTTACAACTGATGGTTTCCCTGATGAGATATCCTGGACACTTGCGGATATTAACGAAACTGTTCTTGGAAATGCCCCTTTTAACTCTCTACAAGAAGAAACCAATTACGAAGAGGTGTTTTGTGTAAATAATAATGCATATTTAACTTTTGAGATTATAGACGACTATGGTGATGGATTACTTTGGGGAGGATATGAGATTATAGTATGTGATCAAGTGATAGCATCTGGAAGTAATTACGGAGATGGAGAAACAATTTCTTTTATTGCTGGTTGTGATCAGTCATTAACTGTCGGATGTACTGACCCTGAATCATCAAATTATGATGAAAATGCAATTATTGATGATGGCTCTTGTGAACAATTAGGAATAAATGAGTTAATTGAACGCATTAGTATTTATCCAAACCCAGCCAGTGATAATATTCTTATAAATTATGGCGGAGCGGAAGTAACTTCTATTAAAATCATTGATATGACCGGTCGTGAAGTTTTAACAAATTCATTAAATAAACAAGTAAACAAGATTTATCTTAATGATTTGGAATCAGGGACTTATTTTGTGAAGTTCAATTTTATAAACGGTAATCATATTATTAAAAATCTTATAATTCTTTAACAATTATTAAAATCATACCACATATGAAAAAATTAAAATATGCTAGTATTATTACTTTATTGTTTCTATGTTCTTGTTCTGTAATAAATCCAGTTTTAACTGAGGAAGAAAAAGAAAAGTTTGTTTTAAAAGGAGATAAAGTATTATATGAAGGCGAAGTTGTAGGTGTATTTGGACCAATGGAGTACGAATATTCTAATGGTAAATTTCAAAAAGAAATCAGTGTTGTACAAAAATCATTTTATTATGATGAAATGACTGTTAAGATTGCACACTTTTTATCAATGAGATTCCCTAAATCCAAAATCGAGGTCAAGGTTCCAAGAGATGACCAACTTGATAGATTTTAATTTTTGTTTTAAAATAAAAAAAGCCCACTTAACGTGGGCTTTTTTAATGTCTAATTTTTTAATAAAATTCCACGGTTCCATTTGAAACGTAATACATCCCACCTATAATTTTTATTTCACCGTTGTCTTCCATTTCTTTTAGTATAGGACTTTCGGTTCTAATTTTTTCGATAGTATTCTTAACATTTGATTCTGCAATTAAATGAACATATTCACTATTTTGAGAATTTCGTTCTCCTTCTGAGTATTGATTTGAATTGATCACTTGATCAAAATTCGATAACATTGATGTTAAATTACCTAATTTAACTCCATCACACGCACCTTTTACTGCACCACATTGAGAATGGCCCAATACTAAAATAACTTTTGAGCCAGCTACTTTACAGGCAAACTCCATACTCCCTAAAATATCTGTATTAACAAAATTACCAGCAATTCTAACATTGAAAATGTCACCTATTCCCTGATCAAAAATTATTTCTGCAGGAACTCTTGAGTCAATACAGCCAAGTATACATGCTAAGGGATACTGACCTGAACTTGTTCCTTTGACTTCTGCAGAGAAATCTTTTTTGGTTTCATTACCATTAATAAATCTTTTGTTTCCTTCTTTAAGAATATTGATGACCTCAGTAGGACTAATATTAATTTGAGATTCTTTGTTGGCTGCTATCATAGAATTAAATATTAATTTCACTAATGTTAACTGGATTTTCAAATGTACCCTTATCAGATTGAATTGTAACTTTTAATTTTCTTTCTGATTTAGTTTCAAGAAAATCATTTAGTATTTCAATGATATCATTGTCTAAATATTTATTGTTTTTTATATTAATATTTACTGAACTTTCAGGTTTTACTTTATCAAGTTCACTAAATATAGAATCTTTGTTTATAAATGTTACTTCTTCAGCAAGAGTAATATTTACTGATTTTTCGTCAAGTTCAGTTGAATGAGAATTTTTATAGCTTTCTAGTAAAATAATAACTATTGCTAAGACAAGTCCCATGGAAATTCCCATCAATAAATCTGTAAAAATAATACCTATAATTGTAATCATAAATGGTACAAATTGCTTCCACCCCAAATGATACATTGATTTAAATAAAGCAGGCTTTGCAAGTTTATATCCAACAAGAAATAAAATTGATGCTAATACGGATAAAGGTATTTTATTCAATAGTGCAGGTATTGTCAATACAGAAATCAAAAGCAAAAAACCGTGAATGATAGCTGATGATTTTGTTTTACCCCCAGACTGAAGATTTGCTGAACTTCGAACGATAACTTGTGTCACAGGGAGGCCTCCAATAATACCTGACAACATATTACCAATACCTTGGGCGATTAATTCACGATTTTTAGGAGTTACTCTTTTCTGTGGATCGAGTTTGTCAGTTGCTTCAACACAAAGAAGAGTTTCTAAACTTGCTACTAAGGCAATAGTAAACGCAACTACCCATATATCAACGTTACTTATGGCGGAGAAATTAGGTAATGTGAAGAATTTACTAATCAATTCAGATGAATTACTTGGAACAGGAACGTCTACTAAATTACTTTTTACAATACCCCATTTTTCATTTCCAGACATAGTTACTGTATAAATAATTCCAACAATAACTGCAACTAGTGGACCTTGTACAAGTTGAAAAATTTTAGCTTTTTTTGAAAGTACTGATTCCCAGAGAATAAGTATGAACAATCCGATGATTCCCACAAGAGTTGAGCCTAAGCTGATCTCACTTAGCATATTGCTACCTAATTCTAAATTTTTGTTTCCAAAAAAGTATGGAATTTGTTTTATAAATATAATTAAACCGATACCAGTTAACATCCCTTTAATCACTGATGAAGGAAAGTACTGACCAATAACGCCCGCTTTGAGAATCCCAAATGTCAGCTGAATTACACCACCAATTACCACAGCTAAAAGGAAATTTTCAAATCCATTTAATGTGCTTATTGCTGTCAGAACAATAGCTGCTAGTCCTGCCGCAGGTCCGCTTACTCCAATTTGAGAACCACTTAATAGACCGACAACAATACCGCCAATTATACCAGCAATAATTCCTGAAAATAAAGGAGCACCACTAGCAAGAGCAATCCCTAAGCAGAGAGGTATCGCAACAAAAAAAACGACAATACTCGCAGGGATATCTGATTTTAAATTGTTTAAAAAATTATTTGTCATTTTTGCAACCCTTTGATTAATATAATAAATAACTGAACTAATTCAATTTTAGTGTTTAAAAAAGTATTTTTTGCAAAGATAAATGTTTTATAAATTTAATTGAAGCGATAAATTAAATTGTGGTGCATAGAAGAAATCTCTAAATGCATACTCTTGTCCATTGAATGGGTAGTACCATCTGTTTCTTGCGCTTAGAAGATTTCTAGCACTTAAAGATAAAGTACTATTATCTAAAATTTGGTGACTTAATTTTATATTAAGCATAGGTTGAGGTGCCTGATATACATCAACAGCTCCTTTTTGAACAATTACAATATTTTTTCCTGAAACATTAAAGTTTGCACCAAGGGACCATTTGTTTTTTTGGTATTGAGAGTAAAAATTAATTATGTATGGCGATTGACCAAACATAGGCCTTGTCTCAGAGTGATTTGGGTCGAAAGCTCTAATAAGTTCTAGCTCTAATGAATCTATTTTAGTTTCAGATTTGATTAATGAAGTGTTAAATCCAATATTCAAGTATTCATTTTCATCAAATACAAATTTCTTTTTGGCTTCAAATTCAATTCCAATTAATGAAGCTTCATCAACGTTTCTCCAAGATAACTCAACATTTTGAGCTTGAGGGTTCATGACTTGCTCTATAGGATTTTTAAACTTTTTATAAAATCCAGAAATTGATAACAGTCCAGCTCCTGAGGTGTATTTTTCTAATCTTAGGTCAATGTTGGTTACCAATGTACGTTGTAAATTAGGATTTCCAACAAATTGGAATGTAGTTTCAAAATCATACCACGAAATAGGTGCAATTTCTCTGAAACTAGGTCGTGCCAAAGTTTTGCTATATGAGGCTCGCAGGTGAGTATTCTCATCAATACTAAATTTGGTGTTAAAAGCAGGAAGAATATCATTATTATTTAACTCACCAACATCTTGAGCGGTATCTGCACTAGTTGCAAGTATTTCAGCATTTTCAAATCTAGCTCCAAATGTAATTTCAATCCTTTCATTAGGATGTAGAGTACTCATTAAGTATGAACTTAATATTTTTTGTTCGGCTTTATAGTTGTTCTTAATTTCTGTATTATCAATTACATTTATGAATTCACCCTGGCCTCCTAAACTATTATTTGATTGGCCAACAACCATGTTGGTCGAGTCAAAGTATTCATCTAAATTATTGTTGTAATCAACACCTTGCGATGTAAAAGTGTATCTATATTCTATGTTTTCTCTACTTTTATTTAAGTAATAAAAGCCAGCTTTTACAAAGTCTTCTTCATTAATATTGAGTTTGTAGTCAGATTTGAAATTTATATTATTTTCATCCAAATAACGATAGTATCTTGTTGGAGCAGGATATAAATTTGCCTGAATAGAATATGTTGGAATAGTGTCTAAATAAAAGTCTCCTGTTTCATCATCTTCTAGAGTTAAAAATTCATATGAGTTTGTAAATACCCTTAAGTCAGGAGTGTTTTGATAAGATTTTGTAACACCTAGATTCCATTTAAGCTGAGATGTTTTATTTCCTTCAAAATTATGCTCTCCTGACAATTGAGCAGTTTGCATTTGTCTCTCTAGATATCTTTGAGTTCTTTGTTCTTCATAAAGTCCAACTGCGTCAGACATATTTTCTCCATCAAAATATCTAGCAGAGCTTTGACCACTTTGATTAAGCATCATAACCAAATTTAATTTATGGTCTTCTTCAAACTTCAAAGAGGCATTCGTAAATAATGACCCAAATATATTTTCATCTCCTCGAGATTCTAAACCAATTTTTTGAGGAATTAATGTTTCAGAATCTACCCCAGTTTGTTTGAATCTACCAAATTCTGCATTTTCATAAAACGCGTATTTTTTATTGTAACTTATACCAGAATTAAATCCAATTTCTTTACGATTTAATACATATTTATTACCTACACTAAAATTAAATGATTGATTCAATCCAGATTTAAATCTTATTGGATCCCAATCTTTAGAAAAAGAGTTTGAAGCAATAGTAAGAGAATCGTTTGCGACAACTCTTGATTGCTCAATCCAGAACCATCTATCGGTCCATCCATTGAAGTTACCATTAGCATCTTGAACGTCTTCTAGTGACATATCTGCGTAAACTGGGTCTTGTGATTGAGCATAGTAAAAAGCTTCTTCAAATGAGGATGTAGAATAATTATTGATGCCATTTTCTAAAATAAAGTTAGGAATATCTCTTGATCCATCATCGTATCCCAACCAATCTGTAGAACTACTTTCTTGACCTAAAAAATTGTCATTTATATTAGAAAGATTAGAATAACCAGAACTGTACTTGACAGAAATTTCTAATGAATCAGGAAAGTCACTTGTATAAACATCAACCATTCCTCCGGTAAAGTTTCCAGGTAGGTCGGGTGTAAAGGTTTTAAATACGAGTATATTATCTATGACATTCGATGGGATTAGATCCATTTGAACAGAGTTCTTGTTTGGGTCTAAACTTGGAATTGCTATGCCGTTAAGTGTTGCCAAGCTATATCGATCACTAAGTCCTCTAACAAAAACATATTTACCTCCTTGTACATTTACTCCGCTCACATTTTTAACCGCATCTGCTGCATTTGATACACCGGTAACATTCATCTGCTTTTTTGAAAGCGTATTAATCATTCCGACAGCCTTTTTTTGGACATTAACTACGTAAGATTCATCTTTTCTATCCACTTTGGTGATGAGTTCTACAGCACTAATTGTATAGCTGTCTGAAATAAGTTCAAAATTTAAAGTAAGATCTTGGTTTATGTTTACTTCAATAGTATCATTTTGGTATGAAATGTATTGACATATAATTTTTTTCGAACCAGATTCAATATTTGATAATTCATAGTTACCCTCAAAATCAGTAATTGTTCCATTATTAGTTCCTAATACAAATATTGCAGCTCCAATTAATTCTTCTCCGGAGCTTTTGTCGGTTATTTTACCACTTATTTTGTAGGATTGACAATAGATAATTTGCGTGATAAGTGTACAGAATAATATTGATCGGAATTTCATATCAGTTAATTAAGTTTAAATGCAAAAAAAGACTACTAATGTTAACAAAGTATTTAGTCAATATTAATTAAATATAAACTTAATTAATAAATATAACAGATAATTAATATTGATTAAACGTTGTGATAATTTTTCATTTTGATATTTGTCCTCGAATAATTAAAATTTAAAAACAAATGAAAACAAAAATTACGCTATTATTTTTTTTAATGATTAACCTAACATTATTCGCCCAAGGTGATGTTACAGTTACAGACAATGTAGGTTCAGGTGACGTTTATTGGACAGCAAATAACACTTATCATTTAGATGGTAGTGTCTTTGTAAATGCCGGCACAACACTTTATATCGAGGCAGGAACAGTGATTAAAGGTATGTCTGGTGTTGGTGAAGAATCATCATATTTATGTGTTGCAAGAGATGGTATGATTATGGCTGAAGGAACTTCGGATGCGCCAATTATATTCACTTTTGAGGCAGATCCATTAGATGGATCTACACCAGTAACTACAAGAGGACAATGGGGTGGATTAATTGTATTAGGTAATGCAAGTTTAAAT
>NTKG01000008.1 GCA_002457305.1 Bacteroidetes bacterium MED-G21
AGTTAAAGACTTCATCTTAATTGATTAATGCGAAATAGTCCTTTAGAATAAGTAATGGCCTTACCTGCTACAAGTACACGATTTCCTTTGTATTCACAATATAATGTCCCACCTCTTTGTGAGTATTGCAAAGCAATCAATTTATTTTTTGATAAAATATTTGCCCAATATGGAATTAATGAACAATGAGCAGACCCTGTAACAGGGTCCTCTAATATGGTGGCTTGAGGGGTGAAAAATCGCGAAACAAAGTCAACATCATTTCCTTTTGCAGTAGCAATAACTCCTCCATGTCCCAGATTAATTTTATCAAAACTACTGCGGTTTATTTTTAGTGCTTTAATGTCTTGCTCATTATTATAGACCAAAAGATAATCTCTTGATTTTAAAATAAAATTTGGTTGAATGTTTAATGCCAATTTTATTTCGTTTGGAAGTTCAGCGTTTAGAGGTTTCCTTGATGGGAGATTTAAATAATACAAGTCTTCTTTAAAGCGAACCGATAAATCACCACTTAGTGTTTTAAATTTTATTTCATCAGTAGAGTTAAGCTCAGATTTTATAATGTGGGCTGCAGCTAGAGTGGCATGACCACATAAATCCATTTCGATGTCGGGTGTGAACCAGCGCAGATGAAAATGATCTTCATGCTCTATAAAATATGCTGTTTCTGCTACGGCATTCTCTTTTGCTATTTTTAATAAAAGCTCATCCGGTAGCCATTCTTTTAATGGAACTACACAAGCTGGGTTGCCTTTAAATAATGTGTCTGTAAATGCATCTACCTGGTAAATTTTATAGTCTGTTTTATTTGGCCTCATATCCAGTCCAGTACTTAAAATTTATGGGTTGCATAAATTAAATTCGTTAATAGCTTCGGATATTTTTATTTGATATCCAAAACCACGTTCTAAAGTTCCAATGCCATTAAAATTCCATTCAGGGAGGTAAGCTGCACCCAAATAATCTTTTGCGATAATTAGTCTGTTTATATAAGGATTGAAAGCAATCTCAGCATCTATATTTTCACCACAAGAGAATCCTACTAAATTCCATCCGCCATTAATGTTAATTGAAATATCTCCGCAATTGTTAGATGTGTATAAGCAATAGCCGTCATCTTGAGTCGCTGCTGGATCGAAATTTACTGCCTCATCATCCGTGCAGCCAAGAGTATCAGGATTCAAATTATAGCTTACTATCTGATTGAACTGACACGATTCATATTCTTGTCCATTATTCGATAGGTTTGTTAGGTATATCTGTACCTGTAACTCATAATCTTCTGGTATAGGAGTGCTGAAGTTAAGGGATACATTAGAGGTTAATGTTTCTTCTGAGCCCCATGGATTACCAAAGACATTAAAATCACAATTTTCACAGCTCATTCCATCTAGTGGGTTTAGAATAACAGTTTCCGACATAGGGTAAGCCAACCAAATTGAATTGTGGTTAACCATCGGTATGTTCAAAGTATATCCATCACCAAAATTAGCTTCAGTAAATGAAATATCAGAGGCCAATAATTCAAAACCCAAGTAATTGCAAGCAGCGTATATACATGATCCATCATCCAGGTTTGCATTTAGCATATAATTCATGGCCAGATCATCTGTACATCCGTTTATTTCTATAGCAGCTAGGCTAATGTCAAAAGAACATACCAAACCATCATTCATACCTTCGTATAGCTCAATGGTCAAATTGGAATCCCAGGAAGAAGGATCTGTGAGTAACTGCAAATTGTGGCTAGACTCACCACTTAAGCCATAATAATTGAGCTGTTCTTGTGCTAATAGGTCTCCATTTGAGTTTGATAAGGTAAATGTTGGGTAAGGAATTAAATAAGGTGAGTCCGTAAATACATTGAGTACTAGAGCTCCATTTTGACTGTTTACCTCCATGGATAATAGGTCTACAAGATCACAATTATCTATAGGAGAAATAAAATTTGATAAACTCTCTGTTAAGTTTGCAATTTCAGAATAACTAAATGTAGCTTCTAATCCACCTTCTGGGTTAATAAGTCGTCCTGAAGGGTAGCCAGATTGTTCAAAAAGATTAAAAATATCAATACCTTCTTGTTGTCCTGATATGATTGGAAAGTCGGAATTGTGTTGGTTTGCAAAATTTAGGCAATCAGATATAGATGAATTGTACTCTACGCCCAGAAAGAAAACATTTTCATTGTTTGATCCGTAATATTCGTATGCATTTGCTACTTCAGAAGCTACACTATTGCATACGCCACATGAGGTAGAAAAGAAATCTAAATAGATGTGCTTTCCTTCATTTAATATAGAGGTAGGATTAATGGTGTTTCCATAGATATCGGTGAAATTCATATCGCTTGTAAACTGAGCAAAAGAAGAAGCGTATGTTAAAAAAGCAATAAGAAGAGGGCGTAGCGTTTTCATAAAAAATAATTTTATACAAGGTACTAAATAATGTGTTTAGCATGGAGAGCAAAGTGTATCAATTTGTTGTTTAGTGAGTTTTCCGTTAAGCCATGCGCTGCTAATTTCAGCACCATATTTATTGTAAAAATTAATCGCTGGAGTATTCCAATCCAATACCTGCCAACACATACCATTTAACTTTAATTCTTTACAGGTTTTGAGAGTGGCTTCAAATAATGCTGCCCCCACTCCTGATCTTCTGAAAGCATTTTTAACAATGAAATCTTCTAAATAGAGGAATTTTCCTTTCCATGTTGAATAGCGAATCCAGTAAAAAGAGAGTCCAATAATTTGTCCTTTATACTCTGCAACAAGGAACCAGTAGTAGGGGTGTGCGCCAAATCCATCGTTTTCTAGATCTTCTACGGTTATTTGAACTTCATTAAGTTCATTTTCGTAGTCGGCAAGTTCTTTAATTAATTCTAAAACACAATCTAAATCTTCTTTTACACCTTTTCTAATTGTTATTTCCATAAAGCTAAATTTTACATCGCATATATTTTTAAAAACTTAAAGTCTCTTTCACCAATTGGCATTTTTTAATAAAAGCATTTCGATCTGCTTCAATTCTTTCTTAAACTCTATTGGGCAGCCTCCTTTAAATTTTATTTGGTATTTGTTTTTAATATTCAGGCGGGTAAGTGGAAGGTCCTGAACTTCCATGTTATGCGTATAGTCGGCCTTGAACTTTTTATCGATAAGAGCGTTCAAAGTATTAAAATCTTTTTCATTCATTATCCAATTGTACGTACCTATAGCATCTACAAATCGTTTTCCTTCGTATTTAATTTCTCTATTTTCATCTACACTGATGTTGTATATAGGGCAGGTGCCATAACATCCACCCTTAATTAATTCAAATAATACAATTGTTTGTTCTTTTTTAATGACCTCATTATCAATTATTTTACAAGAAACAAACAGTATTGTTATTAGAAGTATGCAGCTAAGTTTTTTCATCACAAATTGAATTATTATCTTTCGTTTATACAAAGATAACATATGCGCGTACATTTTATTGCCATAGGAGGAGCAGCCATGCATAATTTAGCACTTGCAATGCATGAAAAAGGAGCTGAGGTTACAGGATCTGACGATGCGATATTTAATCCGTCGAAATCTAGATTGGAAGCGGCGGGTATTTTGCCAAAAAAAACAGGTTGGTTTCCAAGTCAGATTGATACTCATTTAGATGCAGTGATCCTTGGAATGCACGCAAGAGAAGATAATCCTGAACTCCTGAAAGCCCAAGAATTGGGTCTTAATATATATTCTTATCCTGAATATCTTTATGAGCAATCAAAAAATAAAATGCGTGTGGTAATAGGAGGTAGCCATGGTAAAACAACTATTACATCTATGGTGCTTCATGTATTAAATGTTCAAAAAATTGATTGTGATTACATGGTAGGTGCTCAACTCGAAGGGTTTTCTACGATGGTAAAATTAAGTGATGCCCCAGTTATTGTTTTGGAAGGAGATGAGTATTTGTCTTCACCAATAGACAGGCGCCCTAAGTTTCATCTTTACAAGCCGCATATCGCATTAATAAGTGGTATTGCTTGGGATCATATTAATGTATTTCCAACTTTTGAGGGCTATTTAAAACAGTTTGAGTTGTTTATCGATCAAATTCAAGATGGAGGTTACTTGACTTACTGTTCGGAAGATGAAAGTTTAAATATTATTTCCTCTTCCAATCCAGAAATAGAAACTGAGGCTTATGAGCTTCCAGAGTATGAAATTGAGGATGGTACATCTATTATATCGCATGAAAATGGTGAAACAAAATTAGAGATTTTTGGCGCTCATAATCTTTTAAATATGATGGGTGCTCTAAACATATGTAAGCAACTAGGTGTTGCTGAATCTGAATTTTTTATTGCCATGTCATCTTTTAAGGGCGCATCTCGTCGTTTAGAAAAAATTTTTGAGCGAGAAGGATTAATCGTCTACAAAGATTTTGCTCATTCTCCTTCAAAAGTACGAGCTACTGTAAAAGCCGTAAGAGACCAGTTTATAAGTCATAAGGTTATTGCAGGGCTTGAGTTGCATACTTTTAGCAGTTTGAATAAATCTTTTTTAGAAGAATATAAAAACACCATGAACGGAGTTGATAAAGCTTATGTTTACTTTGATCCTAAATCGGTAGCACATAAAAAATTAGAAGATTTATCGGAGGCAGCCGTATATGAGTCGTTTGATAGAAAAGATTTAAAAGTTTTTACAGACAGCGCTGTTTATTGTGATGCGATTCGTGAAGAGATTAATGCTAAAACAGTTGTTTTATTAATGAGCTCTGGGAATTTTGGTGGCGTTGTTGTTGAAGATTTTGCTAAGAGTTTATAGGCAGTCAACCACCTGTTCGAGTTTCATTCCTCGAGATCCTTTTATAAGAATGAATGCATCCTCAATTGCTTGAGTTTTTAGAAGCTCGACTAAATCTCTGGTATTGTCAAAAGAAGTATACTTTGTGTTGTTAATTGCATTAAATATTTTGCCTACTAAAAACACATTTGAAACCCCTGACTTAAGGCATTGATCAATTATTTTTTGATGTTCGATATTTGTCTCTTCTCCCAATTCAAACATGTCTCCTAAAATCATTACCTTATTTTCATGTTTTATGTTCTCTAGGTTTTGAATGGCTTTTTCTAAGCTCATAGGATTTGAGTTATAGGCATCAAGAAGAATGGTGTTGGCGTTTGTTTTTATGATTTGAGATCTGTTGTTTGATGCTACGTAGCTTTCAATGGCTTCTTTTATGTCAATTGTTTCAATGCCAAATTCCATTCCTATGGCAATACTTAAGGCAATATTGTCAAAGTTGTAATCACCTATGAGTTGGCTTTGTATTTGAGTCTCATTCAATAAAACCTTAACAAAAGGTTGAGCCCCATTATATTTAATGATGTAATTGCTTTCTTTTAATTCGCCATAACGAATTATTGGGCATTCTTTTGGGATTTTATCGATCAGTACATAGTCATTGTCTTTAACAAATACAGGTGCATCTTTTGTTGCCAAGTATCGGTATAATTCAGTTTTTGCTTGTAGTACACCTTCAAGAGAACCAAAGCCTTCTAGATGAGCTTTTCCTACGTTTGTTATTACCCCATAATCTGGTTGAGCAATACCACATAGAAATTCAATTTCATTAATATGATTTGCACCCATTTCAATAATGGCTATTTCAGTATCTGTACCAATAGATAAAATACTAAGTGGAACGCCAATGTGGTTGTTAAGGTTCCCTGAGGTAGCCAGTGTGTTGAATTTTTTTTTCAACACCTGCAGACACAGTTCTTTACTTGTTGTTTTACCATTTGACCCTGTAATCCCTAAAACTTTACATTTTAGCTCTTTTCGATGAAAACGGGCAAGTTCTTGAAGTGTTGTTAAAGCATTTTTTACGAGGATGTATTTATCATCTATGGCATATAGTTCATCGTCAACAATGGCATAAGATGCTCCTTTTTTTAAGGCCTCTTTGGCAAATTCATTTCCATTAAAGTGAGGTCCTTTAAGTGCAAAAAATAAACATCCTGCAATGATTTTGCGTGTGTCGGTGCAAATCTTAGGATTTTGAAGATAGCGATCGTAGAGGTCTGTCATCATCATGATGTGAAATTATAAAAAAGAATTTATTCGTCTGGATTAACTCTTTGTTGATTTCCCATTATGTATTTAAATCAAAAAAAAAACCTCATCTGAGATGAGGTTTTGAAATTATCTTAATGTTTTACGTGTGAATTGTCTTCTTTTTCTCTTATCTCTATTATCCATTTCTATTGACGGTCCCATTCGATCTAACACACAACGAAACCCAATATTATGAGTAGAAAGAAAGGAGTTTAAATATCTTCTAGTTCCAGGGTTTAACCAGTATTCACGATCAGACCATGAGCCACCTTTATAAACATGTACATGATCATTTATAAGCGTATTTTTGCCATAATCATACATTGCATCTTCATCACCTATAGCATCTGGTGAACCATAAAAGATACTTGATATAATGTCTCCATCTAATGCTCTTGTGTTATTTGCTTCAAAATAATTTCTTCTAGTTTGACCACTGTTGTCAGTAACAGCCAATGTATCCTGCATCTGACCAGTAGTTTCGTTAAATTCAGCTTTATTAGTGCCCTCATCATTCTTTTTCATGTCATAGAAAACATTTCCTCTGAATGGCATAAAGTCGTCTTGATTATCCGTCATTGGTCTGTATACGTCTAGTACCCATTCGCTTACATTCCCAGCCATGTCATATAATCCATAGTCGTTTGGAGGAAAAGATTTTACTTCCATTGTTCGAGAACCAGCATCATTTAAGCTACCTGCAATACCCATATTATCTCCAAAACCTCTTTTGAAGTTAGCAAGTAATTGTCCTTGGAATTGTTTACGGTTATCTCTTACTCCTTTTTGGTCCCATGGGTAGTATCTACCATGATCAATGTTTTCTTCAATTGAATTACCTATTAATCCCCAAGCAGCAAATTCCCATTCTGCTTCTGTTGGAAGTCTGTATCCTGAAGTTAAAATACCATCTTCTAATTTCCCAATTCTCCCATTTTTATCTTTTAATTTTCCTAAGTTTTCAAATCCACCTTTCTGAATTTTCCCATTTATTTTTTGTTGACCTGCAAGATATGTTTCGGTGATAAATCCGAATTCGTATGCGCCAGACATTTTTTTATTTGTACTGTATTGTAATGCCCCTGCTTCAATTAAGGCCAATTCATTTACGCGGTCTGTTCTCCAGTTACAAAAATCTCGAGCTTGGTCCCATGAAACACCAACTACTGGGTAGTGGCTAAATCCTGCGTGACGAAAGTAATTTTTTACCATTGGTTCGTTATATCCCAATTCACTTCTCCATGCATTAGTATCTGGTAAAGCATTAAGATATGTTTTCATTATTGTAGAGTCTTCGTCTGCAGCATATGCTTTTTTCAGCCAATAAACATACTCTCTATATTGAGAATTTGTTATTTCCGTTTCGTCCATGTAGAATGAAGCAACCGATACTTTTCGAGGTGTTGCATTGTAGTCCATCAGAACATCTTCTCCTGTTTGTCCCATAACAAAAGAACCACCTTCAATAAATACCATGCCTGATGGCGTTTCTTGCTCGTAGTTCAGTTCAGCTTCAAACCCACCATTTTCACTTGTATTAATTTTCCAACCAGTAGTTTTTGAAATATTTTTATGTTTATTGCTACATGAGCATACAAAAGTAGCAAGTGCTATAATAAAAATCTTAGATAAAGTTTTAGACGTGTTCATGGTCTGTTATCTTATTGTTGTTATTTAATCTTTTTGATTAGGCCAGCTAAAATACCTAAAATTTAGGGCATTTTATTGCTTTTAGCTTTTTTCTTTTCTGTCTACATGCCAATTGAATGGTTAAAGACACTTCATGAGCACCTCCAGAGGAACCCATAAGTTCTGAAATCGTATAGTCATAACTATAACCTAAACGTATCCCATTAGATTCATATCCTAGTACAACTAAAATTGCATCTGAGTTAGAGAAGTTATTTCTAAAGTAAAGCCCCCCCGAAAGACTTTCGTTGGTTAAAGACACCCCCAAGTTTAATTGATTAGCACCATTTTGAGACATGTAAAGAATGTTTGGTGTAATAAAAGGTCCGTCTTGAATTAGTCCAATATTTTTAGCGCGTCCTATAGAAATGTTTGTTCCTGCATGAACTGTTAACCTTTTAGGGAGATTACTATCAGTGATGTAAGAATCTTCTGGTTCAGAAACATGATGTAGTGCTGCACCTAAGAAATGTTTTTGATTGTATATCCCAAACATCCCAAGCGACACATCAGCATAGCTTACATTATCTGCAAACTCATCTAGATTTTCACCAGTTTGGAAGATGAATCCATAATTTGGGTCAATTTGATCACCGAAAAACAATTTAGTTTTATCTAGTGCTCTCTGTTGGTAACTTGCCTGAATTCCTGTTAAAATAATAAGCTTTCGGGATGCTTGCAAATGATATGAATAAGTCAAATTAATTTGAGTATTTGTTAAAGCACCCTCTCCTTGAATGTCATTCAGTATTTGAAGTCCCATACCACCATGAAGTTCTTCAAACCCTTTGTCCATTGAAATACTATTGGTAATGTATGCACCTTTCAAATTTGGCCATTGATTTCTGTGATTCATTGCAACACGAGGACAGTTTGCAGATCCTGCCATAGCAGGGTTTAGGTATAAAGGATTTGCATAAAACTGAGTAAACGATGGATCCTGAGCGTAAGCAGTTTGAGAAAAAGCTAAAAAAACGACCGCCACTAAGGCGTATAATTTATTTTTAATCATACCAGTTTCGGGTTATAAAGCACAATAATACAATATTTTTTGAAATTTTGTACTAATTCCAATTATCTAAATAATTTCTCTGTGTGCAATGAAATAATTATGCCAAAAGCAACTTTTAATATTACAATATTTGGTTACAATTAACGTTATTTGCATAATATAATTAAGCAGTGTTAAATATATGAACCATTTTTTAATTACTTTTTCTTTATTCACCTGTTTAACGATGAGTTCATTAATAGCTCAAAATTCTACAGATGTTTCGATTAAATGGGGTTCCCCAGTTAGTCATTTTTTTGAATCAGAAGAATTAAAGACTTTAAGTTTTGATGGTGCTTTTTATAATTTACATGAATCTTCTTTTCCTTTGTATCAGGAGAAAATTAGATTACCTCAGAATGTTAGTCAGGTAGAGGTTGATGTAGATGTTCTAGAAACAAGTGCTTTGTTGTCTTCCGAGAAAAACCTACTTCAAACAGATGTGCCAAATAAAACATTAAGTTGGAGCATATCATACGAACGAAAAATCCCATATCTTATTTTTACTTATATCCCTATTTACGAAGGCGTTAAGGTGAATAGATTTAAGTATTCTGTAAATTTAACTTATCAAGAGCCCAATATTAAGCCTAAGAATAATTCTACTAACTCTGTTCTTTCTAGTGGCGATTGGTATAAAATAAAATTGAGTAATGATGGCCTTTATAAAATTGATGCTGATTTTTTAGGTGATATTGGTGTTAATGTGTCTGAAATAGATCCAAGGAAGATTCAGATTTATGGAAATGGTGGTGCAATGTTACCTGAGTATAATGACTCATTTAGATACCATGATCTTGTAGAAAATCCTATTCGAGTTGTGGGAGAAGAAGACGGTAGTTTTGATCAAAATGATTTTATTGTGTTTTATGGAGAGTCGCCACACCGTTGGGAGTTGAATTCTGACAATGATTTTGAACATGTTCAAAATATATATGATAACAACAATTATTACTTCTTACATCTAGGCGATTCATTTGGAAAACGAGTTTCTATTTCTCAAGCGGAGGAAATGGAGAATGTTGAGGTCAATTTTTTTACTGAAAGAAAGTTTCATGAATGGGAAGATCAAAATTTAAAAAATACCGGAAGACAATGGTTTGGTGAGTACTTTAATTTTAATGAACAGTACACCATAAATTTCAATTTTTCTGATCGAATAAAGACTGAGCCTATTAGCATTAAGGCAAGAGCGGTTGCAAGATCTGATTCTCCAACATGGCTAGATTTTGCTCATAATGGCAGTGAGGTTTTAAGAGTGCCAATTGATACCCAAATAAGCGCCGAAATTTATGTCGATGATGGTGAAGCCTCTAGTGAATTTACCTCTATGGACAATACAATTAGCATTGGTGTTTCTTACGATAAAAATGGCAATTCTTCCGCTTTTGCATACTTAGATTACATTGAGATACAGGCGAAATGTGAGCTCAAATACAATGCCGGACAGCTCGTTTTTAGTGAGCCTTCTTCGGTTGGACCTGAGGCTGTAACTAAATTTAATGTCACTTCAAATTTAGCCTCATTTATTGTTTGGGATGTTACAGATCCAGCTGCTATTTCTCAAATGGAAGTTGATGAAAACTTTAGTTTTAAGTCTACAACAGATATTCTTAAAACTTTTGTTATTCATGATTTAAATTCAGGCTCTTATCTAACCCCTATTTTTGATGCTAAAATTGAAAACCAAAATCTTCATGGACATCAGCCTGCCGATTTTATTATTGTTACAGCTCCGGCGTTTTTAGATGCAGCTGAGCGTCTTGCTTCAATACACACCGAACAAGATGGGATGACAGTAAATATTGCTACAACAGACCAGATTTACAATGAATTTAGTTCTGGTAAACAGGACTTGATTGCTATTAGGTCTTACCTTAGATGGTTGTATGATAAGGCTGAAACGGAAGATGACATGCCAGATAATGTGCTTTTATTTGGTGATGCCAGTTTTGATTATAAAGGAATTGGTGTGGCCAATAACCGTTATTCAGATCAGAATTTTGTGCCAACATTTCAGTCAGAATATTCCTTTAAATTAGGTACATCATATTGTACAGACGATTTTATTGCTTATTTAGATGCCTCAGAAGGTGCTCAAGAAACAATGAGCTCCGATGATATGGATATAGGTGTTGGAAGAATGGTTGTTCAATCAATATCTGAGGCTGAAGCTATGGTAGATAAGGTTGTGAATTATAAGTCTGTAAATTCTTTTGGTGATTGGAGATCTAATATTTGTTTTGTAGCTGATGATATTGATGATGATCTTTGGGAATTTCGTTTGCAAGAAAATATTGATGCTATTGCTAAAGAGATTGATACAGCTTATCATAATTATAATATAAATAAGATTTATTTAGATGCATATCAGCAGGTGTCTTCTTCCGGTGGCCAGCGTTATCCCGATGCCAGACAAGCAATTGTTGATAATGTAAATAAAGGTGCTTTAATTATCCATTATTATGGCCATGGAGGAGAAGTAGGTTGGGCTGAAGAACGTGTTTTAGAATTGATCGATATCAATTCCTGGGAGAATTTTAATAACATGCCCGTTTTTGTGACCGCTACCTGTGAGTTTTCTCGATATGATGATGCTCAGCGCGTCTCTGCTGGTGAACAGGTTCTTTTAAACCCTGAAGGTGCAGGCATAGCTTTATTTACAACAACTCGAACAATAACAGAGACTGATGCTGAAAATTTATCTCATTCTTTTTATAAATATGCACTTCCCGAGAGTGCTGGTGGAGTTTTAACTTTTGGCCAACTTATGAGAAACCTAAAAAATGATCTTAACTCTACAGGGATTTCAGCGACAAATAAGTTAAAATTTACCCTATTGGGTGACCCTGCTTTAAAATTACCAATTCCTCAATTAAATGTTGTGGTAACTGAGATATTCAACCCCAATACCAATGAACAGATTGACACATTAAATGCATTGTCTACAGTTAAGGTAAAAGGTGCTGTACTCACAGAAGATGGTTATGTAATGGATTCTTTTAACGGTGTGCTAAAGCCTAAAGTTTATGATAAGCCTATTACACTTCAAACTTTAAAAAATGATTTTGAGGATTTGGAGCCTTTTAATTTTGACTTGCAGCAAAGTATTTTATATGCTGGTAATGTCAGTGTAGAAGAAGGTTTGTTTGAATTTGAATTTGTTGTACCACAAGATATCTCTTATGCAGATGGTTTTGGGAAATTTTCTTTTTACGCATATAATGAAGAACAGGATGCTATAGGTGCTCATGTAGATGTTATTATTGGCGGTTTTGATGAAGATGCAGAAGTAGATAACACCGGGCCGCTTATAGATTTGTATATGAATAATACCGATTTTAGGTATGGAGGTATCACTGATGCTAACCCAAGTCTTTATGCAGTGATTTCAGATGATTCAGGGATTAATACCACCGGTAATGGTATTGGGCACGATCTTGTAGCAACCTTAGATGATGACAGTCAATCTTCTGTTGTTTTAAACAATTATTATGAGTCGGATATGGATTCCTACCAAAGTGGTGTGGTTTCTTACCCTTATTCGAATCTTGAAGAGGGTGTACACCAATTAAAAATTAAAGTATGGGATGTACATAATAATTCTTCTGAAGCTTTTACCGAGTTTGTTGTGGTAGCTAATGAAGGTTTGGTTTTAGAGAATTTAATGAATTATCCTAATCCGTTTAGCGATTTTACTAGAATTCATTTTGAGCACAATCGACCAGATGATCAATTTGATGTCCGATTGGATATTTATGATATGAATGGGAAAAGAATAAAGTCTGTAAGTCGATCTATTTCTAGCGGATCATATGCCAATTCTGACTTTACATGGGATGGTAGGTCTGATCATGGAGCTGCTTTAAATAGTGGTATTTATATTTGTAAAGTGTTTATATCATCTGACGAATTACAGACTGAAAGTGCTATTAGCAATCAAATGATACTAATAAAGTAAGTTTGTCGTTATTAAATTTATAAATTTGCCCAGGTTAAATTATTATAACATGAGAAAAATATCTTTAACAGTACTAGCAGGTGTCCTACTAAATATGAGTTCATTAGCGCAGTCTCCAACGGCTTTTGATTCGTTTGAAGGAGAGTTAAATACAATTTCAACATCAGTTCCTTTTTTGCTTATTGCTCCCGATTCTCGGGCAGGGGCCATGGGAGATGTTGGTGCAGCGACTTCACCAGACCATAATTCCATTCATTGGAATGCATCTAAACTTGCTTTTATCGAAGATGATAGAGGTGTTTCAATGTCATATACACCTTGGCTTCAAGATCTTGTTCCTGAAATTAGCTTAAGTTATTTGTCTGGATTTAAAAGACTAAATTCTAGGAGTACTTTTGCAGGTAGTATGCGCTATTTTTCCTTAGGAGAAATTCAATTTACTGATGCTCAAGGACAATTTATATCAAATTTTAATCCCAATGAATTTACGATAGATGGTGCATATGCCATGAAACTATCCAAGAATTTTTCTTCAGGTTTGGCAATGCGTTATATCTTTTCAAACTTAACAGGAGGAATCCAAGTTCCGGATGGAGGAGGTGCCACAAAACCTGGAACTTCTTTTGCGGTTGATTTATCCTCGTATTTTCAAAGCGATAAATTTGATATAGATGATAAAGAAGCATATTTCGCTGCGGGTTTTAACATCTCTAATATTGGTAATAAAATTTCTTACACAGATGGTGGTGAAGAGCATTTTTTACCTACAAATGGTCGCTTAGGTGCAAACCTGTTTATGGAGTTAGATGATTACAATACCGTATCTTTTGCTTTTGATATAAATAAATTACTAGTTCCAACGCCACCTAAATATGATTCCTTAGCGACTGTTCCTGGCCCAGAAAATATTATTTCAGGTCAAGATCCTAATGTTGGAGTGCTTCAAGGTATTTTTCAGTCCTTTTCAGATGCGCCTGGTGGCTTCCAAGAAGAGCTCAATGAGTTAATGTATTCTGTGGGTGCAGAATATTGGTATATGAAACAGTTTGCATTTCGTGGCGGTTATTTTCATGAGCATGCAACTAAAGGGGCAAGAAAGTATTTTACAGTAGGGGTAGGTTTAAAAATGAACGTATTTTCTTTAGATATGGCATTTTTGTTGCCAGCAACACGTGGTGTTAGAAGTCCTTTGGCAAACACGCTTCGTTTTACCTTGTTATTTGATATGGCTGCTTTATATGCAACCGACAAAGATTAGTCCTTATGGGTTTAAGAGTTGGTTTCGGATTTGATGTTC
Organism: Bacteroidetes bacterium MED-G21; assembly: GCA_002457305.1. GTDB lineage: Bacteria > Bacteroidota > Bacteroidia > Flavobacteriales > UBA7430 > MED-G21. The sequence goes on from NTKG01000008.1 coordinate 14,100, forward strand.
ATCGTTTAGATGAGGGACAGCCCTTTTTCTTGGGCGGAGTTAAAATTCCTCATTCAAAGGGTGCTGTAGGTCATTCTGATGCCGATGTATTAATACATACAATTTGTGATGCCATTCTTGGGGCTGCAGACTTAAGAGATATTGGCTTTCATTTTCCGGATACGGATGGTAAGTACAAAGGTATTGATAGTAAAATTCTCCTAAAAGATGTTATGGCTATTGTGAGGAAAGAAGGTTATGAGCTCTCTAATGTTGATGCCACTATTGCGCTTCAAGTTCCTAAAGTAAATCCTTATGTACCAGAGATGAAAAGCGTTTTAGCCCATACAATGGGTGTTACACCAGGACAAATTTCTATAAAAGCCACCACTACTGAAAAGTTAAGCTTTGTTGGAAGAGAGGAGGGTGTTTCTGCTTATGCTGTTGCTCTAATTCAGCGTCCATAAAACTTTCTTAGATTTGTTTAAAGTAGGTTTTTGTACCTTGAACCTATTAATTTTGTTGCGATGAAAGAAAATCAAATACAAATACATTATAATACATACCAATGCGAAGAGCTGTCTGAGAGTTATAAGAATTTGATGGATCGATCTATTGAAGCCCAACACAATGCTTACGCCCCTTATTCTAATTTTAAAGTTGGTGCAGCCATTCTGTTAGAAGATGGAACTATTTTTACAGGTAATAATCAAGAAAATGCTGCATTCCCTTCAGGCTTGTGTGCAGAAAGAGTAGCTATTTTTGCATGCTCTGCACAAAATCCGAATATTAATATTAAAGTTATTGCGATATCTGCCAATTCTGAAAAAATTGACATAAATACAGTTCTTGCACCATGTGGATCTTGTAGGCAAGCCATGTATGAATACGAATCAAAGCAAAATGCACCGATAAAGGTTTTGCTCAAAGGACCTGATAATGAGGTGGTTGAGTTTTTGTGTGTTGCAGATTTGTTGCCATTAGTATTTCATTGCGATGGTCTTAAAAAAGTTCGCTAAATATTTAACAAATTATTACATTTGTATTCTAAAATAAATGCAAATGGCAAAATTGAAGTTTTCTAAGGAAACGTATTTAAAGTGGTACAAGGATATGTTGCTTTGGCGAAAGTTTGAAGATAAGACGAGTGCGCTTTACATTCAACAAAAAATTCGTGGCTTTCTACATTTATACAACGGTCAAGAAGCTGTCTTGGCCGGTTCTATTTATGCCATAGATATTAAAAAAGATAAAATGATTACTGCTTATCGTGATCATGTTCAACCGATAGCTATGGGTGTAAGCCCGAATCATATTATGGCTGAACTTTTCGGAAAATCAACAGGCTGTTCTGGCGGTAAGGGAGGTTCAATGCATATGTTTTCTAAAGAATACAATTTTTTTGGTGGTCATGGTATTGTTGGTGGTCAAGTCCCTTTAGGTGCAGGTATTGCTTTTGCTGATAAGTATAATGAAAGTGATGCAGTTACCTTGTGTTATATGGGTGATGGTGCTGTTCGTCAAGGTGCTGTTCATGAGGCATTTAATATGGCTATGATGTGGAAGTTGCCAGTTGTATTTATTTGTGAAAATAATGGCTATGCAATGGGAACTTCAGTAGCACGAACTGCAAATCATTCAGATATCTGGAAATTAGGTTTATCTTATGAAATGCCTTGTGCACCTATAGATGGGATGGATCCCGTTGCAGTTGCTGAGTCTGTAAAAGAGGCAGTTGATAGAGCTCGTAAGGGTGATGGTCCTACTTTTTTAGAGATGAAAACTTACCGTTTTAAAGGGCACTCAATGTCTGATGCTCAAAAATACCGTACCAAGGATGAGGTTGCTGAATATCAAAAGATTGATCCTATTAATAAGGTACTTGAGGTGATTGAGAAAAATAAATGGGCAACTGATAAGGATATACAAGCCATTCAAGATCAAGTTAAGGCTACTGTTAAAGAGGCAGTTGATTTTGCAGAATCTTCTCCTTTTCCTTCTAATGACTCTTTATATCAAAATGTTTACGCAGAAGAATATCCTTTTATAAAAGAATAAATTATGGCAGAAATTGTTCGCATGCCCCGTTTAAGTGATACCATGACTGAAGGTACGGTGGCAAAATGGCATAAAAAAGTTGGAGATGCTATTTCTGAAGGTGATTTGCTAGCAGAAATAGAAACTGATAAAGCAACCATGGAGTTCGAGTCTTTTCAGGAAGGTGTATTGTTGCATATTGGTGTTCAAGAAGCTTCTACAGCTCCTGTAGATTGTATCCTAGCTATTTTAGGAGAGGAAGGAGAAGATGTAAGTGGAGTTATTGAAGCAGATGCTACTCCTGTTGTTGAAGAAAAGGTAGAGGAACCAAAACAAGTTAAGAAAGATACGTCTGTTAAGGTAGATTCTATAGAAACACCTAAGGCGTCTTCTCCTGTGGTAGAGTCGTCTCCATCAGTTGTTGTTTCTAAATCTACATCGAATGGAAGAGTTAAAGCCTCTCCTTTAGCCAAACGTCTGGCCAAAGAGAAGGGTGTAGATATTTCTCTAATTTCTGGAAGTGGAGAAGGTGGGAGAGTGGTGAAAAGAGATGTAGATAATTACCAATCTGGTGTGGTTCGAACGGGATTAACAGAAGAGCGCTACTCTGAGGAGCCTGTGTCTCAAATGCGTAAAACGATTGCTAGGCGCTTGTCTGAGTCTAAATTTACAGCTCCTCATTTTTATTTGTCTATTTCTGTAGATATGGATAATGCGATCTCATCTCGAAAAGCAATTAATGCAAAATTAGGTCATAAAATTTCATTTAATGACATCATTGTTAAGGCTTCTGCAATGTCTTTGAGAGAACATCCTACTGTCAATTCTTCTTGGCGAGGAGATGTTATTCATAGAAATCAACACGTTAATGTAGGTGTTGCTGTTGCAGTTGAAGAGGGTCTTTTGGTTCCGGTGGTTCGTTATACTGATACTAAAACATTGAGTGAAATATCTAAAGAAGTAAAAGCTTTCGCTCAAGGTGCTAAAGAGAAAAGATTGCAGCCAACTGATTGGGAAGGAAGTACTTTTACCATTTCTAATTTAGGAATGTTTGGTATTGATGAATTTACTGCTATCATTAATACACCGGATGCTTGTATTCTTGCGGTAGGAGGAATTCAGCAAGTACCTGTTGTAAAAGAAGGTCAAATTGTTCCAGGCAATCTTATGAAGTTAACTCTGTCTTGTGATCATCGCGTTGTAGATGGTGCTTCAGGAGCTGCTTTCTTACAAAGTTTAAAAGCTTACATTGAGAATCCGATAAAGATGTTTGTATAAAGTTTTAAAGTCCCCAATTGGGGACTTTTTTTTCACTAGATATTAATTTATTGGTAATAATAGCTATAAAATAATATGCTTGTCAATACTTTGTTCGAGTGATATAATTGTCTCTGTGCGTTGTATACCCTTTATTGATTGAATTTCTTCGTTTAGAATTTGTCTCATATGTTTGGTGTTTTTGCATCTAATCTTTGCAAAAATACTGTATACACCTGTTGTATAATGCGCTTCTACAATTTCGGGTATGAGGTTTAGTTGTTGAATGACATCTGTGTAGGTGGATCCTTTTTCAAGGTAAATTCCTAAAAAAGCTGTCAGATCGAATCCTAATAGTTCGTAATTTATATGCAGCCTGCTGTTTTTAACGATGCCTGCTTCTTCCATTTTTTTCATTCTTACATGAATGGTTCCGGCTGAAACAATTAATTTTTTAGCGATTTCTGTGTAAGGCACTTTTGCATTTATCATGAGTTCGCTTAATATGCCCCGATCTATATTGTCAATTTGATAATTTGACTCCATTTTATGGTGTTTAAATTTTATAATTTATAACCAAATATACTTTTTATTATTTAATTAATAAAAATAAAGTCATTATCTTATATTATTTGTAATTTATACTAATGTTTTTGTACATTTACTAAAGTTAATCACAACAAATATACTGTGGGGTGATGAAATTGGCAGACATGCCCTCCTGTCTCGAGGGTGGAGGATCTGGAATAAATCATAAGACTAACCACTCCGTGAAGGTTCGAATCCTTCTCCTACAGCAAAAAAAAATCCTTATTCATTTAGAATAAGGATTTTTTTATGAGACGTAAATACTGCTAGTTTACGATTAGTTTATGAACTCCATCTATTATTTTAACTATGTTGAATTAGTATTCCAATAATTCTTTTATCACATTTTGTACTTTTTCAGCATTAGGAATCATGGTTGCTTCTAAGGTACTGTTTAATGGGATAGCTGGCATATTTTCAGCACCTATGACTCGAACAGGCGCATCTAAACTTTTAAAACACTCTTGTTGAATTTCCCCGGCAAGTGCCTGTGCAAATCCAAATCCTGTAGGTTCTTCAGTTACCACAAGGCACTTGTTGTGTTTACGTACCGAATTAAAGATTGCTTCTCGATCAAGCGGTGCTAATGTACGAAGGTCTAAAATTTCTATTTGTCCTTTGTGAGATTTTGCAGCTGTATTTGCCCAGTAAACACCCATACCATAAGTAATCACGACCATAGAATTTCCTGTTTCAATATCTGAAGCATTCGCTTCTAGTGCAATGCGAGCTTTACCAAATGGAATGATATAATCCTCATCTGGTTCGATGGTCTTCGCCTCTTCGGTGCCTTTTATTTTTGACCAGTATAAGCCTTTATGTTCGAGCATTAAAACAGGGTTTGGATCGTAAAAAGCTGCTTTCATTAAGCCTTTTAAATCGGCACCTGTAGAGGGGTAAGCTATTTTAATTCCACGAATATTCGTTAGGATTGATTCGACGGAAGAAGAATGATAAGGGCCACCAGATCCATAAGCTCCAATAGGCACTCTAATAATTGTACTTACTGGCCATTTACCATTTGATAAATAGTATGATCGGCTTACCTCTGTAAACAATTGATTGAGGCCAGGCCATATATAATCGGCAAACTGAACCTCTACGATGGGTTTACAACCTGTAGCAGACATTCCTACTGTAGAGCCAATAATAAAAGCTTCTTGAATAGGTGTGTTGTAAACGCGATCGTTACCAAACTTTTGAGCCAGTGTAGCGGCTTCCCGGAACACGCCACCTAAACGGTGGCCTACATCTTGTCCGTACAAAAGAGCTTCAGGATGCTTAGCCAAGATTTCTTGTATTGCAAAAAGTGCAGAATCTACCATCACTGTTTTTTCTTTGCCTTTTGGTGCTCTTTCACCTTTTTCCTCAGTAATTGGGGTAGGAGCAAAGTCGTGGGTATACAAGTCTTCCGGAGTAGGATCTTGAGCCAATAGAGCTCTTTCGTAGTCTGCCTGTACAAGCTTAACTGTTTTTGTATCTATTGCGTCAATATCTTTTTGCGTCAATCCTGCATCCAGTAATTGTTGATGTATGACAGGAAGCGGATCTCTTTGTTCGTGCTCTTTTAAATCGTCGCGGTACCATTCTTTACGAACACCTGAAGTATGATGCCCCAAAAGAGGTACTTTGGCATGAATCATAAAAGGACGACGCTCCTTTCGGATGGTTTCCAGAACTTCCTTTATGGTTGTATATGATTCTATAAAATCGTTTCCTTCAATAGTTCTAAGTTTGATGCCTTTAAATCCTTGAATATATTGTGAAACATCGTTGGCACGAATTTCAGAAGCATGGGCAGAAATATCCCATTCATTGTCTTGAACAAAATATAAGATTGGGAATTGTTTTAAAGCTGCCATGTGTAAGGCTTCAGAGATTTCTCCTTCTGTCATGGCTGCATCACCAATTGAGCAAACCACAACTGGTTTATTTTTGCCGAAATCCTCTGCTAGATTTTGTTGTTCTAAATATTGCACGCCCATGGCAACACCAGTTGTAGGAATGGCTTGCATACCAGTTGCCGAAGATTGATGCGGTATTTTTGGCATGTCGTCCCTGTTTAGACTTGGGTGCGAGTAGTAGGTTCTACCCCCAGAAAAAGGATCATCTTTTTTAGCCAATAATTGCAACATTAAATCGTAAGGTTGCATGCCTATACCCAATAAAATAGAATCATCACGATAATATGGTGCAACCCAGTCTTGTGCTTTTAATTGTAATCCTAGAGCCACCTGAACCGCCTCGTGACCACGAGAGCATGCGTGTACATATTTTCCAGTAACAGCAGCGTTTGTTTCAAATAAATCTGACATAGCCCGCGCTGTGCGCATAAGTTTATAGGCTTCTTTTAATAGCTTTTTATTTACGCCAGTTTTTTTAGCCATGTTTATTTTTTCTTGAATTTGTTGATGGCTTGACGTGTGAAGTCTGAAAGTACAAGTTTGCCACTCATAGCTGCTCTTTCTATCAATAAGCTGTCCCAGTGTTCTGTTCCTTCCCAGAAAACTTTTTTGAGCATTTGCATGGCTTCTGGATTAGATTTTGAGAGCGTTGTTGTCAATTTGGCAATGGCTTCATCCATCTCTTCAACTGTTTCGAAAACGTCTGTATAAAGTCCTTTTTCTTTTGCCCACTGTGCTGTTTGCCATTCTGTTGCATTAATGGATAGTTGACTCATCGCAGAGGTTCCTATTTTACGTTCTACAGCAGGTCCTACGACGAATGGGCCTATGCCTACAGCCAACTCACTTAATTTTACAGAAGCAAATTTGGTCGCCATACAGTAGTCTACAGCTGATGCCATACCAACGCCACCACCAACTGCTTTACCTTGAACGCGACCAATGATGATTTTTGGACATTTTCGCGCAGCGTTAATGACATTGGCGAAGCCGCTAAAGAAAATTTTACCGGTTTCTAAATTATCTATGCTGATGAGTTCATCAAAAGAAGCGCCTGCGCAGAAAGCTCTTTCACCAGCACTTTTTAGGATGATAACAGTTACCTCATCATTATTTCCCATTTCTGTAATTGTTTTGGCGAGTTCTTGCAATACTTTTCCCGGCAGTGAATTACTTAAAGGGTGGTGAAATTCGATGCTTGCTATATGGTTTTTGATGGATACATTTACGCCACCTTCTTCGATAGGATTTCCCATATTATTTGCTTTGATCTAATTTTTTAACCATTGTTAAAATCGTAGCTATGGCTACGGTTTCTCCTGTTTCGTCATAAACATCTACTAAGAATTTTACGATTCCTTTAGCGATATCTTCTTCAGAGCGTTTTTCCTGGTCTACTTTTTCTTTTACGGTAAATCTTACGCCAATGGTGGCTCCTGCATAGACAGGTTTTACAAATCGACATTCTTCCAATCCGTAGTTCAGTAAAACAGGCCCTTTTTTTGCATCAACAAATAAGCCTGCTGCTGCCGAAAGGATAAAATATCCATGGGCGACACGTTCTTCAAATATAGTTCCGTCTAAAGAAGTAACATCTGTATGTGCATAGAAATGATCCCAGGAAACATTGGCAAAGTTGACAATATCTCCTTCGGTAATTGTTCTCTTTTGCGTGAACACGGTTTCACCAATTTCCAATTCTTCGAAATGTTTTCGGAACACATGAACATCGTTTTCTGTTTGTGCTGCACCGTATTGGAATACATTGGTAACCTTTGTAATACTTGTTGGATGACCCTGAACGGCTGTGCGTTGTAAGTAGTGCATCACACCACGTTTTCCACCCATCTCTTCACCACCACCGGCACGCCCTGGACCACCATGAGTTAACATAGGCATTGGCGAACCATGACCCGTACTTTCTTTGGCACAATCTGCGTTTAAGATTAAGATGCGTCCATGATTGGCAGCTGCACCCATCACAAATTCTTTGGCGATGCTGTCATCTGCAGTAATAATGGAACATACTAAAGAACCTTTCCCCATTTTAGCCAATTCAATAGCTTCCTCAATGTTCTTGTATGGCATAATGGTACTTACAGGGCCAAAGGCTTCAATATTGTGACAATCGGTTTTAGTAAAAGGATCGTCGTTTAAGAATAGTATAGGCGCTAAGAAGGCTCCTTTTTCTTTGTCTGCTCCTACAACATCGAAATGATTTAAGTCACCGTAAACAATCTCTTGAGATTTTGAAAGTTCTAAGACTTTCTCTTTTACTTCTTCTCTTTGCTCCAATCCGGCAAGTGATCCCATGCGAACTCCTTCAACAGATGGATCTCCAAGGGTTGTTTTTGCCAATCGTTTTCCCAAAGCAATTTGTACATCTTCGACCTTATTAGCAGGAACGATGATACGGCGAATGGCTGTACATTTCTGTCCCGCCTTCACTGTCATTTCTTTTTGAACTTCTTTTATGAAAATATCGAATTCTATGTCGCCTGGATTCACATCATCACCCAAAACACAGCAGTTTAATGAATCGGCTTCCATATTGAAAGGAACAGATTCGTTAACAATGTTTTCATGTGCCTTTAGCATTCTACCTGTAGAAGCAGATCCAGTAAAGGTAACCACATCTTGAGAAGTCACTTTATCTAAAATACCTCTTGCGGAACCACATATCAATTGTAAACTTCCTTCTGGAAGAATACCGGTATCGATGATTTCTTTTACCATTAATTCAGTTAGGTAACAGGTAACGGTTGCAGGTTTTACAATTGCAGGAACACCAGCTAAGAGGTTCACTGAAATTTTTTCTAACATTCCCCATATTGGGAAATTGAATGCGTTAATGTGAATGGCAACGCCTTGTTTTGGAACACAGATATGTTGTCCGATAAAGCTTCCACCTTTAGAAAGTGGTGCTGTTTCACCATCTACATAAAAAGTTTCGTCTGGAAATTGTTTTCTTAAACTTGCGTAAGTAAATAGATTTCCAATTCCTCCTTCAATATCAATCCATGAATCTAATTTTGTCGCTCCAGTTTGAGCACTTAGTGCATAGAATTTATCTTTAATAGAAATGAGGTGAAGTGCTAAAGCTTTTAACATTCTCCCTCTTTCATGAAAGGTCATTTTTCGTAAGGTAGGGGCACCTACTTCACGTGCATAATCCATCATTTCACCGAAGTCTAAACCTTTGCTGCTTGTTTCTGCAATTTTAGCTCCAGTAATGGCATTATATAATGCCTGTCCTTCTCCTTCTCCAGCAGTCCATTTTCCTAATACATAGTTTTTAAGTTCCATATAATCTTTTAAATCTATTTTATCCTTTGATTAAGCTCCTATGGAGCTTGGCAAGTTACAAAAATATAGATGTTCTTGATTTATCTTAGAGAGAGAATCCGTGAATATGATTCTGTTGAATTTGTTTTATTTGATAAAATCAATTCTTAGTCAAGTCTACTTTCTAACCAACTTAGTGTGTATGCAAAGAGTGTTTCATGCGTCTTGTCGTTGTGAGGTTCGTGTTTTGTATTTTCAAAAATTTTGCATTTCGCTAATCCCTTACTGTTTTCTGTAAATTCAACTGTTCCATGACTGCTGATGATGGCATCATCTGCACCATGAACCAATAAGGTCTCTACAGGTAGTTTATCTGCATTTTTAATAGCCCATTTTCCAGCTTCATAAAAATCTGAAAACAATCGTACAGAAATTTTATCATGATTTAAAGGATCTGTAACATAAGCCTCACATACTGATGGCTCATTTGAAAGATGGTTGGCGTCTATTTTGCTGTTTTGCGTAAAACCTGGTGCAATTTTGTTCATTACATTAGCCATTGCAAATTCGAGTATATTAGGTTGTTTAGCTAATTCAAACCAGGCAGAAGATAAAACGGCTCCACTTAGATAGTTTGGTTGTTTTCGCAATAAAAAATTAGCTAAAACATTTCCTCCAAAACTGTGTCCATATATAAAAAGATGTTCTTTTGGAATGGTTTGAATAACCCGTTCTAAGTCATCCAAATTAAACTCTATTCCCGGCGAATGACCACGTTTACCTTCTGATTTACCATGACCTCTTTGGTCGAAAGTAAATACGTTAAATCCATGTTCAGCGTAAAACTTTGCAACATGTGCATACCTTTCTTGGTGCTCACCTAAACCATGAATAATGCAAAGCGTACCTTTTGCATTTTCAATCTTATACCAATGCGTAACATGAAGGTTTAGATGGTCTGTTGTTTGAACTTTATATGAATGCATTTTGAGTTTTTGATTTTCTCAAATTTACATTTTTTCATGCTTATGAATAAATGGATCTCTATTTTTATGCGTGCATACTATTTTTATGTAAATTGTCCATAAGTTAATATTTATCATCATGTCAAAATTTATAATCGCATTAGATCAGGGTACTACGAGCTCTAGAGCTGTCTTATTCGACGATAAAGGAATGTGTTTAGCGATTAAGCAAAAGGAGTTTCGTCAAATATTTCCTCAACAAGCCTGGGTAGAACACGATCCTAAAGAAATATGGGAGACTCAGGAGGCGGTTCTTAATGAAATATTAGAGCTTCCGGAAGTGAAACAAGGCAAAGTTCTTTCAATAGGTGTTACAAATCAAAGAGAAACGACCGTTATTTGGAATCGACTCACGGGTGAGCCTATACACAATGCTTTGGTTTGGCAAGACAAGAGAACAGCACCTATTTGTGAGGATTTACGCAAACAAGGTCTTGTAGATTATTGTAAGAAAAATACCGGATTGGTGATTGACTCCTATTTTTCAGGAACGAAAATTAAATGGATTTTAGATCATGTAGAAGGGTCGAGAGAAAAGGCTGAGAAGGGAGAATTATGTTTTGGAACGATTGATACTTGGTTGCTATGGAACTTAACAAAAGGAGGCGCTCATGCTACCGATTATTCTAATGCTTCTCGTACTTTAATATACAATATAATTGATTTAGCCTGGGATGAAAAAATGTTAGAAGCACTTCAAATTCCAAAGTCTATTTTACCAGAAGTTAAAGATTCTGCCAGTTATTTTGGAACCTATGAGTCTTCTGTTGGTTCTATTCCTATTTGTGCTATGGTAGGCGACCAACAATCGGCTTTATTTGGACAGGCCTGTTTTGAAAAGGGTATGGCTAAAAATACTTACGGTACGGGTTGTTTTTTATTAATGAATACAGGTTTAGAAATTCAGGACTCTCCATCGGGTTTATTAAACACCATTGCTTGGGGACTTGATGGAACAATTACCTATGCTTTAGAAGGATCTGTTTTTGTTGCGGGAGCAGCTGTGCAATGGTTACGAGATGGATTACAAATAATTGAAAATGCCGAAGAATCAGATACGATAGCTAACTCTACAGAAGATAAAGATGTTTATGTGGTTCCTGCCTTTGCAGGTCTTGGTACGCCGTATTGGGATATGTATTCTAGGGGAGCTATTTTTGGTTTGACTCGAGATACAGGAAAAAACCATCTTATAAAAGCGACTTTAGAATCTTTGGCCTATCAATCTAAAGATGTTTTAGATGCCATGCAGAAAGATTCTGGTATTCAGCTTCAAAAATTACAAGTTGACGGGGGTGCTTGTGCAAATGATTATTTGATGCAATTTCAAGCCGATGTTTTAGGTGTCAGAATAGAACGACCTGAAATGATTGAGAGTACTGCCATCGGTGCTGCTTATTTAGCTGGTTATGGCGTGGGTTTGTGGTCTTTAGATGAAATAAATCAAAAGAGAAAGATCAATCAAGTTTTTGAAGTTCAAAGAAGTGACCAGTGGAGAGCGCATAAAAGTAAGCGTTGGAATGAAGCGGTTAAAAGAACATTGAATTGGATAGAACCACTATAAGTTTTAGGATTAGACAATAAACAACAACCTATTTTACTTAAATATGTACAACAGTTTAAATAGTACAAATAGAATTCAAAATCTAGAAAATGCTTTTGAAGTAAACTATGATATTATTGTTGTAGGTGGAGGAATTACGGGTTCTGGAATTGCTTTAGATGCTGCTTCTAGGGGAATGAAAGTTTTGCTTTTGGAGAAGCAAGACTTTGCTGCAGGAACAAGCTCGAGGTCTACCAAATTGATTCATGGTGGCTTACGTTATTTGAAACAATTTAATTTTTCTTTGGTGAGACAAGTTGGACAAGAGCGCTCTATATTATATCAAAATGCCCCTTATTTAGTCTATCCCGAAAAACTTTTTTTACCAATTTATAAAACTGGAAAATTAGGTTATTCCTTAACTTCTTTTGCATTGTGGTTTTATGAATTTCTATCAGGTGTTCTAAAAAATGAGCGACGCAAAATGTTGTCTATGGAAGAGGCAGCTAAAGAAGAACCCATGCTTACTAAAGAAGGTTTATTAGGTGCTGGAGTTTATTACGAATACCGAACTGATGATGCTAGACTGACTATCGAAGTTTTAAAAACGGCGGTGAATTATGGAGCTCATGCTTTTAACTACATAGAGGTGAATAATTTTATTGAAAGCAATGGGGAAATCGCAGGGGTAAAAGCCACCGATCTTATCAATGGTACTTCATATAGCTTTAGGGCAAATTATGTTGTTAATGCTACCGGCCCATGGGTAGATCAATTACGAAAGAAAAATGCTGAAAAACTAGATAAACATCTGTGCCTTACTAAAGGTGTGCATTTGGTTTTTCCTCACAAAAAATTTCCAATAAAGCATTCGATGTATTTTGATGTTTCAGATGGGCGGATGATTTTTGCAGTAAAGCGCGATGATATTGTTTATTTAGGCACAACAGATACAGAATATCATGATCGATTGGAAGAGCCTATTTGTACTCAAGAAGATGTGCAATATCTTTTGAAAGCGGCAAATAATATGTTTCCAACCCTTCATTTAAGTTCTGCGGACATCTGTTCTTCATGGGCTGGCTTAAGGCCGCTTATATATGAAAAAGGAAAGTCTCCCTCAGAAATTTCTCGTAAAGATGAAATTTTTGTTGCTAAAAATGGATTGATCTCTATAGCAGGTGGGAAGTTAACAGCCTATAGAAAAATGGCTCAAAAAGTGGTGGATCAAATCGTTAGAAAGGAAAAGCGATTTGGAAAGTGTAAAACAGATGCTGTTCTTTTGTGCGGTACTCAAGAAAAAGGTGCGGCTGCTTATGAGTCCATGAGAATTCGTTTGAAAAAATATGAGTCAAAATTTAATTCTGAGAAGCAGCTCATAAAATTATTACATACCTATGGTGAGGCCTGTTTTAACATGCTCGAAAAAGCGGACGATATAAGCAGCCTTACATATGCGGAAATAGACTACTGTATAGAAAATGAAGGATTGGAATATCTATCAGATTATTATATACGTAGATCAGCTAAAGCGCACTTTTCAATTGATGATACTAAACAGACGCTTCAGCAGGTGATTCAGTATTATGCCTCAAAGAAAAATTTATTGGAACATCAAATTCAATTCGAAAAAGAACGCATTGATCATCTCTTTAGAACAACTTTGATTAAGTTCTAATTTGAGTATATTTGGAATAAGTACTTAAAAAAACGCAAAATGATATTTGAATTTAACGGATACAAGCCAGTCATCCATCAAAGTGCTTTTATTCATCCGCAAGCTAATGTTACTGGGAATGTCATTATTGGTAAAGATGTTTATGTAGGTCCTGGTGCTACTATTAGAGGTGATTGGGGTGAAATCGTTATTGAAGATGGTTGCAATGTTCAAGAGAATTGCGTCATTCATATGTTCCCAGGCACAACTGTAACCTTAAAGAAGGGTGCACATATTGGTCATGGTGCCGTTATTCATGGCGCAACTATTGGAGATAATGTCTTGGTGGGTATGAATGCTGTTGTGATGGACGATTGTGAAATTGGAGCGAACAGTATTGTTGGTGCACTTTGCTTTATTCCTGCAAATACTATTATTGCTGAACGAAAAGTAGTGGTGGGAAATCCTGCAAAAGTGGTGAAAGATGTGAGTGATGAAATGATTGATTGGAAATCTAAAGGAACCGCACTGTATCAAAAGTTACCCAACGATTGTGTGCATGGATTAAAAGAATGTGAGCCACTAAGCGAAATTCCTGCCAATCGTCCTAAACAGGAAAATGCATACAAGACATGGAAAAAGTCAAATAAATGATGAAATTTATTTCCAATACGATTAGATTTTTTTTCCTGCTTATCAGTTTTTTTGCTTTGTATGTTATAGGTGCTATTTTACACGGAATGGCAACAGAGCATCATTTTCCAGATCAGCTTAAACTTTCAGAAGAGTTAGAGTTTGTTCAAGCTATTTCAGACACAACTTTTGAGTTTATTTCTTGGAATATAGGCTATATGGGTTTGGGAGAAGAATCTGATTTCTTTTATGATGGGGGCGAAGATGTATTCACATCCAAAGACTTAATTCAAAAGAATACGGATGGGATTATTGATTTCATTCAAGACCATTCTTATGTAGACTTTTTTCTTTTACAAGAAGTAGACAGTATGAGTTGGCGTTCTAATAAACTCAATTTTTTTCAAAAAATAGAAAATTCTTGGCGGTACAACTACGCTTTAAATTATGCCTCTTCATTTGTTCCCATACCTATTTTTAATCCCTTAGGTCCTGTTTATGGAGGCCTATGTTCCATGACTCATTTTCCGGTAATAGATGCATTTAGATATGACTTGCGAACTGAAAGTGCATGGCCAAAGCGCCTCTTTTTTCTTAAAAGATGTTTTCTTACACAACGAATACCACTTTTAGAAAAGGAACTTATTGTGATTAACATTCATAATTCTGCTTATGATAAATCTGGAATTAAAAAGAATAAAGAGATGCAATATATATTGAATTTTGCCGAAAGAGAATTCGATAAAGGCAATTATGTGGTCATTGGTGGCGATTGGAATCAAAGCCCACCAAACTATTCAAACAATACAATACCAGAATTATATAAAAACAGCTCATTTACAAATGATGATATTCCGCAAGACTGGAAGTGGGTAGCAGATGTTAATACGCCTACCAATAGAAAGTTAAACATGCCTTATACTAAGGGTGTTAGTTATACCTCTGTAATCGATCATTATTTGATATCGCCAAATGTAAGCGTCGATTCTATTGCAGTGGTTGATATGCAGTTTAAATATTCTGACCACCAGCCGGTGTATCTTAAGGTTACTTTGGATAAGGGTTCAAACCAATTTAAACCCGCTCAATAACAGTGGCATAGCCCTGTCCTACACCGATACACATGGTGCAAAGAGCATAACGTTTGTTTTGTTTTTGCAATTCAAGAGCAGCGGTTTGTATAATACGCGTTCCTGAAACACCTAATGGATGACCCAGTGCAATGGCACCCCCATTTGGATTAATGCGTGCATCATCATCTTTTAGTCCCATCTCACGAATACAAGCCAAAGACTGTGCAGAGAAGGCTTCGTTTAATTCGATGATGTCCATATCATCTAAAGTTAAGCCAGCTTTTGCGAGTGCTTTTTCAGACGCTTTTACGGGGCCTATTCCCATAATGCGAGGTTCCACACCTACAACTGCTGAACTTACAATTTTAGCAGTGGGTTTTAAGTTGTATTTTTTTACAGCATCATCTGAAGCTAAGAGCATGGCTGCAGCACCATCATTTAATCCGGAAGCATTTCCGGCAGTTACCGTGCCTTCTTTTTTGAAAGCTGTTCGGAGTTTTCCTAATACTTCTAGAGAGCTGTTTGCTTTTATAAATTCATCTTTTGAGAAGATGATCGGGTCTTTTTTTCTTTGCGGAATTTCTACCGATACTGTTTCTAAATCAAAACGACCTTCGGCTTGAGCTTTTGCTGCTTTTTGTTGAGAGTTTAAGGCAAATTTATCTTGGTCTTCTCTGGAGATATTATACATTTCAGCTAAATTTTCAGCAGTAGATCCCATGCCTTCTGAACCATACATGGCATCGAGTTTTTTATTTACAAAACGCCATCCAAAGCTCGAGTCGAACATTTGTGCGTCCCTGCCAAAAGGTTTTGATGCTTTGGAAATTACCCAGGGTCCACGCGTCATGTTTTCCACACCACCTGCCAACATCACATCGGCATCACCTAACTGAATGACACGGCTGGCATTAATAATGGCCGACATTCCTGAGGCACACAAACGGTTTACAGTTTCGCCAGGAACTGTGTAAGGAAGGCCTGCCAGAAGCAAAGACATACGAGCAACATTTCGGTTGTCTTCTCCAGCCTGATTTGCACAGCCCATAATCACATCTTCAATAGCTTCCTTAGGTACATTTGGATTTCTATCCATGAGGGTTTTAATCACCAAGGCTCCTAAATCATCAACCCTTTTTGTTGCTAAAGCACCTCCAAAATTTCCTAAAGGTGTTCGAATGGCATCTATGATGTAAGTTGTTTTCATAGCTAGAAATTTAGATTTCCCAATTTTTATCAGTTATGTATACCGTTCCTTTAAATAGTGCTACGGTTTTGTTGTGTTGATTAGTAATAGTGATTTGGTATACACCAATCTTTTTGGAAAGACTCATTTCTTCGGTGTGTGTTGTGAGCACATCATCTTCTTTACATGCTTCGGTATGTGAAATGGAAGTTTCTACTGAAACGGCTTTTCTTCCGTGTCCGTTTGATGCAAAGGCAAGAGCACTATCGGCTAAAGAATAGGTAATGCCACCGTGTACGATGTCAAATCCGTTGAGCATTTCTTTGCGAACCGTCATTTGTAGTACCGATTTTCCGGCACCATCTTCTATGCGTTTGATGCCAAGCCATTTACTAAAAGCATCATTTTCATACATTTTATCGACGATTTTTGAAGGATGACTCATTAATAAAATGTTTTTTGCTCGTTAACCATTTTTCTTAGTAATGGACTAGGACGGTATCGGTCTTCGCAATAATTTTTATAAAGTTCTTCTAATTGAGTCAGAACCATATCTAAGCCTTTTTCGTCGGCCCAGGCTAAAAGTCCTTTAGGATAGTTTACACCTTTAGTCATGGCCAAGTCAATGTCTTTGGCCGAAGCGATGTTTAGGAATAAAGCATCAATTGCCTCATTGATGAGCATGGCTGTAATACGATTTACAATTTCAGTTCCTAGAGCTTGATCAGTATTCGGTTTTGGATTTACAGCACCTGGGCTATAATCGTAAAATCCCTGTCCTGATTTTCTTCCCAATCGTACAGCTTCTACTAACCTTTTTTGTGTAAAAGATGGTTTGTAACGAGGGTCATAGAAGAAAGCTTTAAATACGGTTTCTGTTACCACATAGTTTACATCGTGACCTATGTAGTCGGTCAATTCAAAAGGTCCCATTCTAAAACCTCCTATTTCTTTCATTGCCCAGTCTATTGTGGCTACGTCTGCTATTCCTTCTTCGAGGATGCGAATTGCTTCACCATAGAAAGGTCGCGCCACACGGTTTACAATAAAACCGGGTGTGTCTTTTGCTAAAACGGTAATCTTTTTCCAGGAATCGATGATGTTTCTCGCTTCATCTGTAATCTCATTAGCAGTTTGAATGGCAGGAATAATTTCTACCAGTGGCATTAGTGGCGCCGGATTAAAGAAGTGAATTCCTAAAACGCGTTCTGATCGCTCACAAGCTGAGGCTATAGATGCAATGGACAGTGAAGAGGTGTTGCTGGCAAGAATACAGTCTTTAGAAACCAAGGATTCTATCGATGAGAAAACACCTTTTTTAACATCCAGGTTTTCAATAATTGCTTCGATGATGATGCCCGATTCTGAAAGTGCCTCCATATGGTCTGCATATGAAATGCGTTTTTGAATCTCTTGGGCTTCTTCTGATTTAAGTCTTCCTTTTTCTACCAAACGATCCATCACGCTGGCAAGTTTAGATTTAGACAGACTTAATGCTTCAGCTTTGGTGTCGAAAAGAACTACTGAATGTCCTGCCGTAGCAGCCACCTGAGCAATTCCAGAGCCCATAGCTCCTGCGCCTATAATTCCAACCTTTTTCATTTATTCACCTTTAAATTTAGGTTTGCGCTTTTCTAAGAAAGCAGCAACACCTTCATTATAGTCGTATGTTTTTCCGGCAGCGGTTTGCAATTCGTCTTCCAGTGCCAATTGAGCAGTTAAGTCGTTGGTTATGGATTTGTTTAGTGCCCTTTTAGTGAGTCCCAAACCAATTGTAGGGAGTGCAGCCAACTTTTTTGCCACCTTTAGTGTTTCTTCCATCAAAGATTCATCAGCACAAACTTTATAGATCATTCCCATTTTTTCTGCATCTGCGGCCATCACTTTGTCGGCAAGCATCATTAGAGCGGTCGCTTTTTGCATTCCTATGCTACGAGGTAAAAAGAAAGTTCCTCCTGAATCGGGAATCAAACCGATTTTGCTAAAGGCTTGTATGAAAGCAACCGACTCTCCGGCAATTGTAATGTCGCAAGCCAAAGCTATGTTTGCTCCAGCACCTGCAGCAACACCATTTACCGCACATACAATGGGTTTTTCAATTGATCGGATGCGTTTTATAATTGGGTTGTAGTGTTCCCTAACGATAACGCTTAGCTTAGGTCCTTCTGGGGCGGTGAGCTCTTGCAAGTCTTGCCCGGCACAAAAAGCTTTGCCTTCACCAGTTAATAAAATTGACCTAACTGCAGGATTCTTTTCGCAGTTGTCTAGAATCTCTTGAAGTTCGAATGCCATTTCTTTATTAAAACTGTTAAATACTTTTGGGCGATTTAGTTTAATAATGCAAACCTGATCTTCAATGTTAATTTCTATGTGGCTCATGTTTTAGTATTAGTCATCAAATTTACATTAAAATCTATATACGAGCGAAAAATATTTCTGTTCTACTTTCTATTAATAAGAAACTTTTTTGAGGATGCTGTGAAACCTTTAGGAATTACATAAATTTGCACAAATCTAAATCCTATGGCTAATTTTTATAGTTTGGAAGTTAAAGCGTTGAAGCGAGAAACAACGGAGTGTGTTTCGATAGCATTCGATGTTCCTTCAGATTTGGTTGCTGAATTCAAATTCATTCAAGGGCAATATGTCACTTTTAGATTGGATTTAAATGGTGAGGAAATTCGCAGATCATATTCTATTTGTTCCAGTCCTTATGGTGAAGAACTCAGAGTGGCTGTAAAGCAAATACCCAATGGTAAGTTCTCTACTTATGCAAACACAACTCTTAAAGTAGGAGACAAGCTTGATGTGATGCCTCCTTTAGGTAGCTTTTATACAGCGCTTGATTCTAACCAAGTAAAGAACTATGCAGCTTTTGCTTCAGGTTCGGGAATTACGCCAATTATGTCGATTCTCCGCGCCACTTTAAGTAAAGAAGCACAAAGTAATTTTACTTTATTCTACGGAAATAAAACAAATCAAACCATTATTTTTAATAGCGATTTAGAAGATTTAAAAAAGGAATACCCAAATCGTTTTCAGGTTTATCATGTATTAAGTAGGACAGATGATGTTCAAGATAAATTTAAAGGAAGGCTATCTGCTGAAAAGTGTAAAGCGTTTCATAATGACTTGATTGATCTGAAAAAATTAGATGAGGTCTTTTTGTGTGGTCCTGAACAGATGATTTTTGATGTTAAGGAGGCTTTAATAAGTGAAGGCGTTAAGGCGTCGAGCATACATTTTGAGTTGTTTACAAGCTCATCACAAACGACTAAAGCAGATGATGTTAGTGCGAAATCTGAAGGCGCAAACGCCCAAATTGAGGTGATTGTAGATGGTGATTCACACCATTTTGAACTCGCTGAAAATGGGGATTCTGTTTTGGAAGCAGCGATTGCCGTAGATGCAGATGTTCCTTTTGCATGTAAAGGTGGTGTATGTTGTGCATGCAAGGCAAAAGTGATGGAAGGTTCCGTAAAGATGGATGTAAATTATGCCCTAGACGAAGATGAAGTGGAAGAAGGTTATATTCTTACCTGTCAGTCTCACCCCACATCCGATAAAGTTGTAATCGATTTTGATGAAATATAATGGCTAAGAAAGTAATTGTAACAGGAGCGAGTAGAGGTATAGGTTTCGAGTTGGTTCAGAAATATGCTGAGGCTGGGCATGAAGTTTTGGCTCTTTCTAGGAA
The DNA here is from genome assembly GCA_002457305.1 of Bacteroidetes bacterium MED-G21. GTDB lineage: Bacteria > Bacteroidota > Bacteroidia > Flavobacteriales > UBA7430 > MED-G21. The sequence goes on from NTKG01000008.1 coordinate 33,964, forward strand.
TTCAGATCGATTGGAGCAATTGAAAGAAGCTTGTTTGAAATTAAATCCTAAAGCTCAAGTTCATATTCTTTCATTTGATTTAGCTAAGGAGGATATGGCTGCGCAACTCATGCCCTTTATAGAATCGTGTTTTCAGCATGTCGATATACTTATTAATAATGCAGGTGCACTTGTTGCAAAACCTTTTACTGAAATAAATGCAGAAGAATTAGAGCGTATATATCATGTTAATGTGCTCTCTGTATTTAAACTGACCCAAGAGCTTATTCCGAAATTTTCTAACAATGCACACATTGTAAATATAAGTAGCGTAGGTGGTGTTCAGGGTTCGGTTAAGTTTTCAGGTTTGTCGGCTTACAGTTCTTCTAAAGCTGCTTTAGTTGCACTAACTGAGTGTTTGGCTGAAGAATATAAAGAAACCGACCTTGCTTTTAATTGCCTTGCTTTGGGTGCGGTTCAAACAGAGATGCTTGAAGAAGCATTTCCGGGATATCAGGCACCTACTTCTGCTAATGATATGGCAGCCTATATATTTGATTTTTCTATGAGCGGACAAAACTTTTATAAGGGTAAAGTTTTGAATGTTTCAAAATCAACACCCTAAATTTGTGTCAAATTTCTGTCTATTGTAATATAGTATAATTTTCGATTATTATTTTTTAACACTTCTTATATCATTCTTTTTTAGTGTGTTAGGGTCTATGTATTTTATTGTGTTTCTCAAAGGTTTTTTAATAAAGAAAACTTTGGATATTCGCTTTCTATTTTTTCTGTAAAACATTGCATTTAGTAGGATGTCTTATAAAAGTGGTTTTTTTTTAAAAAAAAGGTTTGTGTGGGAATAAAAAGGTTGTACATTTGCATCCGCTAAAACCAATAGAAATAAGTTTTAGTTGAAACGAGAAACGTTCTTTGAAAGAAATTATATTGGAAGAGAGAGGTAAGAG
>NTKG01000009.1 GCA_002457305.1 Bacteroidetes bacterium MED-G21
AAGCCATTGAAGCTGACTTTACGGCATTTGCAAATTCTACTGATTCAAACAAAGCAAAATATGGCGAGGCACTGAGCTTAATTGAACAAGCCTATGTCGCATCGGATGCAACAGAAAAAGGTGCCAATTTCCTTTCGGAAGTCGGGATTAGAGGCACCGATGTTATTTTATTTACCTACCGAGCCAACCGAACCATTGAGCAGCTCTTGAGTGAAGAGGATGCGGACAAAAAAGCCGAGCTGATTGCAAGACTTCAAGCCTCAGCAGCAGAGCATTTTAAAAATTACAACGCGGCTTTAGATGAGGAACAGTTTGCCAAGCTTTTTGCGAAATACCAAGCAGATGTAGATGCTTCACAGCATCCTAGCTTTTTTGCTCATGTAAACAAAAAGTACAAAGGTGATTTTGCCAAGTTCGCAGCTAAGATGTATGAAAAATCATTCTTTACAGATGAGGCACGTTTCAATGCCTTTATCCTTGCGCCAAATGCAAAGAAACTGTCAAAAGACCTTGCAGCAATGTCTGCTGGTTCTATTGTGCAAAGCTACTTTAGTATGGGTGCTGTAACTGCAGAATCTGATGCCATGCTCGGCAAAGGAAACCGCTTATTTGTAGATGGTCTTCGTAAAATGGACCCAGATAAAGTGTATTACCCGAATGCAAACTCTACCATGCGAACCACCTATGGTACTGTAGGCGATTACGTGCCGGCAGATGCCGTTGAGTACGACTATGTAACCACTTTAGAGGGTGTTATTGAAAAGTATATACCTGGCGATCATGAGTTTGATTTACCACAAGGGTTTATTGATCTTTATGATGCGAAAGATTACGGACAATATGCCGACAAAAATGGAGATCTTATCATTAACTTCATTCACAATACAGATATTACTGGTGGGAATTCTGGATCGCCAGTGATCAATGCAAAAGGACATCTTATCGGAACTGCTTTTGATGGGAATTGGGAAGCCATGAGTGGCGATATTGCCTTTGAACCAGAATTACAAAGAACAATTTCTTGCGACATTCGTTACGTCTTATTTATTGTAGATAAGTACGCAGGTGCAACGCACTTAATAGAAGAAATGGACTTGGTAAAAGCTGAGTAAGTTCTACTTATAATATTAAAAAAAGCCCCTGCATTTGCAGGGGCTTTTTTTATATATCTATTCGTTATAAACTACGTGCATAACGGTTTGTCCTACAGCTTTTAGCGTGTTTTTATCTATATGCTCCAGCTTGTCTTCATGCGTGTGCCAGTGCTTGTAGAACTTGTTTTTTCTTGAGGCATCGTGTTCGATGATGTCTATGGTAGGCACGCGGCCATTTGCGTAGTTGTTAATATAGTAATGATCATCAACAACAAGGTTTGTTTTTTGAAACAGAAACTGTCCGCCATAACCCAGCACAGCAGCAGTATTCCAAACTTTTTTAACCGTTCTCTCAGCAAAAGTCATTGAAGCCAACTCTTGGGTAAATACGGCTTCTTTTCCCCCAACCATATCTAGTAAGATGCCATATTTTGCAAAATAGTTCGGTTTGTGAAGGTTTTGTGCCCAATACTGTGATCCCAAACAATAGGAATGCTGCATTCTAGGATAATCACTTTCTTCAGGTTGCCCATAATCTTCTGAGTCAAAGAGAATGATGTCTACACCTACATCCGGTTTTTTCATTGAAAATTGACGTGCCATTTCTAAAAGTACAGCCACGCCGCTTCCCCCATCATTAGCGCCTTCAATAGGGGTGTTTTTATTTGTTTCTGCCTGATCTGCAAAAGGGCGGGTGTCCCAGTGTGCACAAAGCATAACGCGTTTTGCGCGTTCTGGTTTGAATGAAGCAATAATGTTTTTTGATTCCAAAACATTGCCATCAAACGCCGTTAGGTCTGCTTCTTGAACGATAACAGTATCGCAATACCCATTTAGAGTATTAATGAGATATGCTCCACAAGCCTGGTGTGCTTTACTGTTTGGTACCCGAGGACCAAAGGCCACTTGCTTGGCTATGAAATCGTATGCTGAGTCTGAGTTGAAGGTAGGGACCTCTACGACTCTTTTAGGCGTAGAGCTGTTCTTTTTTACAGCTGGTTCATTCCCACAACTGAGCACTAATAAACATAGGAGTATTAAGGCTATTCTTTTCATTAGATTGACTTGATTAGTAACATCATATTTTACTCCTTCGACCAGCTAGCGCCGTCTTTTGAATCTTTAACTGTAATATTTAGCTTTGCGAGCTCATCACGAATAAAGTCTGCCGCGGTCCAATCTTGATTTTCTTTTGCGCGTTTTCTTAAGCCCAAAACAACATCCATGATTTCGTCGGTTAAACCATGTTCAGCTTCTGATTCTATTTTTTTCAGGCCTAAAATATCGAAGCAGAAGTCATTCATAAGTGAGATTAAATCATTTTTTGACACCTTATTAAGACTTCCATTTCCTGCTGCAATAGAGTTGATTTGTTTTACCACATCAAAGATGTGGGCAATTAAAATAGGGCTGTTAAAATCGTCGTTTATGGCGTCGTAGAATTTCTGTTTGTAGTCTTCTACATTTAGGGTAGATTCATTTGAAGTTGTAATACCTTCTAAAGTATCTATTGCAGTCATCAGCTTATTCATTCCTTTTTCTGCAGCTTGTAGGGCCTCATTAGAGAAGTCTACCGTAGATCTATAGTGCGCTTGAAGTATAAAAAAGCGAATTGTCATTGGATTGTATGCCTGATCCAAACTCTCGTGCTCACCAGTAAAGAACTCACTTAATGTGATAAAGTTTCCAAGAGATTTACCCATTTTTTGTCCATGAATGGTAATCATATTATTGTGCATCCAATAGTTAACCGCATCATGACCATCGCTGGCACAAGATTGTGCAATTTCAGCTTCGTGATGTGGAAATACCAAATCCATTCCTCCTCCGTGAATGTCAAAACGTTTTCCGAGGTATTTTGTACTCATAGCAGAACACTCCAAATGCCATCCCGGAAAGCCTTCAGACCAAGGTGAAGGCCATCGCATAATGTGCTCTGGAGATGCTTTTTTCCAAAGCGCAAAATCGACGGAGTTTCTTTTTTCTGATTGCCCATCTAATTCACGGGTATTAGAGATCATGTCTTCTATATTTCTTCCCGACAATTTTCCGTAAGCATGATCTTTGTTGTATTTCACCACGTCAAAGTATACGTTTCCGTCAACCTCGTATGCATATCCGTTTGTCAGGATTTTTTCGATCATTTGAATTTGCTCAATAATATGACCAGTAGCAGTTGGTTCTATACTAGGTGGTAGGGTGTTTAGTAGCGCCATATCTCTATGGTAACTACGCGTATAGTATGCCACAACCTCCATAGGTTCTAACTGATCGAGACGTGCTTTTTTAGCAATTTTATCTTCACCCTCATCGGCATCATTTACCAGATGTCCGACATCTGTAATGTTACGCACATAACGCGTTTTGTGCCCCAAATGCTGTAAGTATCTAAATACAACATCAAAGGTGATTCCTGGTCTTGCGTGCCCTAAATGCGCATCGCCGTATACTGTAGGGCCACACACATACATTCCAACTCGACCTTCTGTTATTGGTTTAAACACTTCCTTTTTTCTACTTAGGGAGTTGTAAAGTTTTAAGTTTTGCATGATGTGTGTAATTTTAATTGTACTCTTTTCTGAGGTTTGCAATCATGTCTTCCGTAATTTCATTTAGATCAAATTGGTGTTTCCAACCCCAATTTGCTCGAGCAAAATGGTCGTCAATAGATTGAGGCCAGCTGTCTGCAATGCTTTGACGATGATCTAATTTATAAGACATTTCAAATTCAGGAATGTGTTTTTTAATTGTGTTTGCTATTTCTTCAGGATTAAAGCTAATACCGGCGATATTGTATGATGAACGAATTTTTATTTTTTCGGCAGGGGCCTCCATAAGTTCTAAAGTAGCTCGAATTCCGTCAGACATATACATCATTGGTAAGGTGGTGGTTGCTGAAAGGAAGCTCTCATATTTTTGCCGCTTTAGCGCTTCATGATAAATGTGAACGGCATAATCTGTAGTGCCACCTCCTGGTTTTTCTTTCCAGCTAATTAACCCAGGGTAGCGAAGACTTCGTATATCTACACCAAATTTGTTGTGGTAATATTCACACCAGCGCTCTCCAGCTTGTTTTGAAATGCCGTATACGGTATTTGGCTCCATTACGGTATATTGACCAGTATTTATCTTTGGTGTTGAAGGCCCAAACACAGCGATAGAACTTGGCCAGTATATTTTTTTAATTTCCCCATATCTTGCTAAATCTAGAACATGCGACAAAGAACGCATGTTTAGTGCCCAGCCAAGCTCAATGTTTTTTTCTGCTGTAGCAGATAAAAGTGCCGCCAATAAATAAATCTGTGTGACCTTGTGTTTTTTGATAACTTCATGCAGTCGTGACTCGTCCATAATATCGAGTTTCTCGAAAGGTCCGCTCTCAATAACTTCTTTAGTGGCTGATTTTAAATCAGATGCAACGACAGAAGAATTCCCATAAATGGATCTCAATTGAATTACCAATTCGGTTCCAATTTGTCCAGAAGCCCCTACTACAAGAATGGTGTCTTTTGTCATTTATATAATTTAAATGATGTTAAGTAGACAAATATACGATATTTGGATTGCTGAAAACAGTATGTAATCGTTAATATATTTAGGGAGAGAAGTGCCTATTTTTAGTTTAATATGATTAACTGTAAACCACTAGGATTGGCATTTAGCTTCTTCGATCTGCGCATTAAGTAAATTAGTAATTACAAATGAATTGATAATCAACATAATATGTTTTGAATAAATCGATTACATTTGTATTCCAGACCATTTTACTCCCCTATTGGGAGGATTTAAAACCTAAATTATGCCGTTTTATTCAAAACTAGGAAATATCCCACATAAACGACACACTGTATTTAAGAAAGGAGACGGTACTTGTCACTATGAACAACTTTTTGGGACAGAAGGTTTCTCTGGGATGTCAGCATTGCTCTATCATGTAAACAGACCAACTCAGGTAAAAGCCAGCGGAAATATTGTTGACCTTAGTCCTAAAATAGCAGATGATAAAAATTTAAAATCGCGATTGCTAAAAGGTTTTGAAATTCCTACAACAGATGATTATCTAACAAGTAGAATTCCTGTTTTAGTGAATAATGATTGTTATATTTCTTTGGCAGCGCCTAAAAAGTCACTTCGCTCTTATTTTTATAAGAACGCAGATGCAGATGAAGTACTTTTCATTCACAAAGGGACTGGCACCCTTCGAACGATGATGGGAAATATTAAGTTTTCATATGGCGATTATTTGGTTATTCCTAGGGGCATCATTTATCAAATTGATTTTGATTCTGAAGACAATCGGCTTTTTATTGTAGAGTCTTTCGACCCAATATACACACCAAATAGGTACAGAAACAAGTTTGGGCAACTCCTAGAGCATTCACCTTTTTGTGAGAGAGACATTAGAACTCCTGAAAATTTAGAATGCTACGATGAAGAAGGTGATTTCTTGATTAAGATTAAAAAGGAGGATGTTTTACATCAATTTACTTATGCGACACATCCATTTAATGTAGCAGGCTGGGATGGTTATAATTTCCCATATGCATTTTCTATTCACGACTTTGAGCCTATTACAGGTCGCGTGCATATGCCTCCTCCAATACATCAAACATTTCAAACCTCTGCTTTTGTAATTTGTTCATTTTGTCCAAGATTATACGACTATCATCCAGAAGCAATACCGGCACCTTATCATCATAGCAATATAGATTCAGATGAAGTTTTATATTACGTAGACGGTGACTTTATGAGTAGAAATGACATTGAGCAAGGACACATAACTTTACATCCTGCCGGCATACCACATGGCCCCCACCCTGGCGCAATGGAGCGGAGTATAGGTCAGAAGGAAACACGAGAGCTCGCTGTTATGGTTGACACTTTTAAACCACTAAAAATAACGCAACAAGCTTTAGATATAGAAAACCCAGATTATTTTAAATCGTGGATGCCTCATTAAAGAGCGTCTTCAAAAATTAAAAAAATGAGTACAGTTTCACAATCCCAAGAAATAGAAAAAATATTTCCACAAGCAGAAGATTTTCTTCCGCTTTTAGGAACAGATTATATTGAGCTTTACGTAGGTAATGCCAAACAGTCGGCTGTGTACTACAAAAATTGTTTAGGTTTTCAAACAGTGGCTTACGCCGGCTTAGAAATGGGAGTTAAAGACCGCACATCGTATGTTCTCCAACAAGGTAAAATTCGAGTTGTTTTAACAACGCCTATGGGTCCAGATGGAGATATTGCTGAACACATTAAATTACATGGAGATGGGGTTAAAGTAATTGCTCTATGGGTTGATGATGCAACAAAATCTTTTGAGGAGACGACAAAAAGAGGTGCAAAAGCCTACATGCAGCCAACTCTTGAAAAAGATGAGTTTGGAGAAGTTGTTCGTTCGGGTATTCATGCTTATGGAGATACGGTTCATGTTTTTGTAGAGCGCAAAAATTACAATGGCGTTTTTCTGCCAGGTTATATTAAGCAAGACTCTGCTTTCAACCCTAAGGAGGTAGGCTTGAAATACATCGATCATATGGTCGCTAATGTAGGATGGGACGAAATGAATATTTGGTCAGATTTTTACAATAAAACAATGGGTTTTGCCAACTTAATCACCTTCGATGATAAAGACATCTCTACACAATTTACTGCTTTAATGAGCAAGGTGATGACCAATGGAAACGGTCGTGTAAAATTTCCTATTAATGAACCTGCGCATGGTGCTAAAAAATCACAAATAGAGGAATATTTAGATTTTTATAAAGGACCTGGTTGTCAGCACATCGCTGTTGCTACGGATAACATTATAGAAACCGTTACTGAAATGACAGCTCGTGGTGTTGAGTTTCTGTATGTCCCAGGCAATTATTATGATACGGTATTAGACCGTTGTGGAGAAATAGATGAAAACATATTAAAGCTAAAGGAGCTTGGTATACTTGTAGATAGAGATGATGAGGGCTATTTACTTCAAATTTTCACCAAACCGATTGTTGATAGACCCACGATGTTTTTTGAGATTATTCAGAGAAAAGGTGCACAGTCTTTTGGTAAAGGAAACTTTAAAGCTTTGTTTGAGTCTATTGAAGCTGAGCAAGCCAGAAGAGGAACGCTTTAATTGTTGTTTAAAAGACACATGAGAATTTAACAAACGCCTTGAGATTATTCTAATTTACCGGCGAATCTTCCTTTATTACACGTTTATAAAACAAACTTGCATTCCAAAAAATAATGAGCAAGACATATACAATCTCAAAGACGCCATAACTAGGAAAAGGAATTAGTAATAGAGAGCTAAGTAGCATTAGTGATCCTATAAAGATTGAAAAAAGGCCTTTTCTTAGATATTTTAGTGAGCGTGAAATCCCAAACAAGAAAACAAAGAAATTATAAGTTAAAAAGAAACCAGATGCTGATATTCTGTGAAGCAACACTCTGTTCATAGGAACTACAGCTGTTAGAAAAAGTGAAATAAAAGAAACCGTTAGAAGAACCCTTAAAATCCTTAAAGTTTTTAGTCTGTTAAAATAAATAGGTAAAGATTTTTTGGCATTTAAATATATGGCAAATGAAATAATGATTAGTGAAAGATTCCAATACCAAGCAGTTATTTCTGCTACTCCAAAATAAGAAAGAGGTTTTTCTATTGGGTTAAAATCGGGAATCATATACCAACAAATAAGAGGAGATATTACCCCCAACGACATTGAGAACAACAAATATACCCTTCTCCAAAATCGAACTCTATTAATTTGCATTGATATTTATTTTTAAGTCAAAAATTTAAGGTAGAAAGCTTAAATGTATAATAATTCTGGAAAGACTTATAAGTGAAATAGAGCTTTTATTTATGAAGCCACATTTAGCCTGAAGCCTACCCCTCGAATATTTTCAATAGAGACGTTCTCGTCTTTCTTTAATTGTTTGCGAAGCTTAGAAATAAAAACATCTAAACTTCTTCCTAGGAAATAGTCATTTTTACCCCAAAGGTTAATTAAAATGTGCTCTCGTTTAACAATTGTATTTTGTTTGTCAGCAAATAGCGACAAGAGTTTAGCTTCTTTTAAGGTAAGTGGAGTTCCTTCACCCTCCATGTAGAGTATTTGTTCTGTAACATTTAGCAGAAATTTACCAATTTCGTACGTGTTCTTTTGCTCGGAGTTGATTTCTTTACGTTTTAAAAAAACCTCTATTTTAAGGCACAATTCATCAATATCAAAAGGCTTTGTTAGATAATCATCTCCACCTATTTTTAACCCCTCAATTTTGTCTTCTTGCATAGATCGAGCAGAAAGAAAAATGATGGGTATGTGCTCATTTTCTTGTCTGATTTTTTTTGCAAGTTCAAATCCATCTATCTGGGGTAACATAACATCAAGAATGCAAAGGTCGAATACCTGTACTTTATATGTAGATAAGGCTTCTTTCCCGTCTTTACAAGAAACGACTTGATAACCCCGTTTTTTAAGCTGATCACTTGTTACAAAGCTTAAGCTTAAATTGTCTTCTACATATAATATTTTAGCCATTGTTAATGTTTAATTTTGAAAAGAACACTCGTACCTTTTCCTTTTTCACTTTTGATTTCCCAATCCCAATGGTGTGCTTTACAAACTTGGCTTACGTAATAAAGACCTAGTCCAAAACCTTTTACATTATGAACTCTTCCTGTTGGAACGCGAAAGAATTTATTTTTCACGTTATCAATATGCTCTTCGGCAATGCCAATTCCATTGTCTGAAATACGTAAACACAAAAACCCGGCCATTTCGGAAGTTTCAATAATAATTAATGGATTTTCCTCAGAATATTTAATAGCGTTATCAATAATATTATATAAAACATTTGTCAAATGTAGTTTGTCGCAGTTAATTAAATCATTTTTTGCAAGTAGATTTGTTCTTACATCGCCCCCTTTTGTCTCTAGGTTTAATTTAACGCTACTAACAACAGATTTTATAGACTCATTTAAACATGTTTTTTCACTTTTCAGGTTCATACGCCCCTGTTCGATTTCGGTTATTTGTAGGACTTTTTCTACTTGCCAATTAAGCCGTTCATTTTGTTCTTTAATAATTTCAGTATAATTGCTCAGATCGACATTATTTTTAATGAGGTCGTCCCTTAGCAAGACATCGGAAGCAATATTAATTGTAGATATTGGTGTTTTAAACTCATGCGTCATGTTATTTATAAAGTCTTTTTGGAGTTCGGATAATCGCTTTTGCCGAAGAATAATGTTTAGTGCATAAACAAAAAACGAAACAGTAATCATTAATAGGAAAGAAAAGACAATCCAAAGGGTATTTCCTGCAATTAAATAAGAGGTTTGTTTTGGGAAATTTATTCCGAAGTAATAAATAAATTCATCATATTTGGGAAGCTCACCAAGCTTCACTATTCTTTGTTTTTTATCGAAAGAAACATATTCTCCATATACCATTTTTTCACTCGAACAATCGTATATAGCATATTCATAGTCAGTGTGTATGTTTGATCTATGAAACTCCTTGTTTAAATACAGCTTTAAAATATTAGCGTCAATGGCTTCTCTTATATTTACAATATAGTAGTCTGATGATATTTGTTTTACTGGATTCTTAACTGGGAAATCCATTTTATTGTAGTCAGAAATTCTTTCTGCCACCCTTTTTAATGAGATAAATACGCTTTCTTGAAATTGCTTTTGTTGAAGGTTTAATGCTTGATTTATCCAGTAAATCTGAACACTAATAACTCCGGCTATAGCTATACTTCCGAGTATAGCAACGTTTCTAATTGTACGGTTTTTCATCCTATAAAAGTACTTAAATAACTTAAGAATAGAATGGGCAAACACTTTAGCGTTCAGGCATTCATAAAAAAAGCCACTCTTTTTTAAGGTGGCTTTTTTAATGCACTATTAGTGTGTGCGAATAGTTTATGTTTTATTTGAATGCATTAAGACCCGTAACATCTAGCCCTGTAATTAGTAGGTGAATGTCGTGTGTTCCTTCGTATGTAACCACAGATTCAAGATTCATCATATGTCGCATAATAGGATATTCACCAGTTATACCCATTCCTCCAAGCATTTGTCGGGCATCTCTTGCAATAGTCATGGCCATGTCAACATTGTTTCTTTTTGCCATAGAAATTTGAGCAGAGGTAGCACGATTTTCATTTCTAAGTTGACCCAATCGAAGGGTTAATAATTGTGCCTTTGTGATTTCTGTAATCATTTCAGCTAATTTCTTTTGTTGCAACTGAAATCCCCCTATTGGTTTGTCGAATTGCATGCGTTCTTTTGAATAACGTAGAGCCGTATCATAACAATCCATCGCCGCACCAATTGCGCCCCAAGCAATACCAAAACGCGCCGAGTCCAGACAACCCAGAGGCGCTCCAAGCCCACTTTTGTTTGGAAGCAAGTTTTCTTTGGGAACTTTTACATTGTCAAAGACCAGTTCGCCCGTGGCAGAAGCCCGAAGAGACCACTTTCCATGGGTTTCTGGTGTGGTAAAGCCTTCCATTCCTCTTTCTACAATTAAACCATATATTCGGCCTTCTTCATTTTTTGCCCACACCACAGCAACGTCAGCAAATGGGGCGTTTGAAATCCACATTTTAGAACCATTTAAAAGATAGTGGTCCCCCATATCTTTATAATTTGTTTCCATTCCACCTGGGTTTGACCCATGATCAGGTTCTGTTAAGCCAAAACAACCTAGGTATTCGCCTGAAGCAAGTTTTGGAAGGTATTTTTTTCGTTGCTCTTCAGTTCCGTATTTGTAAATCGGATACATCACTAAAGATGATTGAACCGAAGCAGTAGATCGAACACCAGAATCTCCTCTTTCCAATTCTTGCATAATTAAACCATAAGATATTTGATCTAATCCTGCGCCACCATATTCCTCAGGGATATAAGGACCAAAAGCTCCAATTTCGCCCAACCCAGACACGATTTGTTTAGGAAATTCAGCTTTTTCACAAGCGTCTTCAATAATAGGAGAAATAGATTTTTTAACCCAATCTCGAGCTGCGTCTCGAACCATTTTGTGCTCTTCGTTAAGAAGATCGTCCATGTTATAGTAATCAGGAGCTTGAAACAAATCTGTAGCCATGCCTTGTTATTTAAATTTGTCGACAAAAGTAGCAATCTACTTTTTGTCTGTAAAAGATCATTTTTATAAAAGCAAAATTACAATATATAATGTTCACTATAAAATTTATATATTGGAATGATAATTGACAAAATACTGTTAAGAAAACATTCAATAATACTACCCTCATGGATTCGAATCGTCGAGATTTTTTAAAAAAAGGTGTCATAGCTACTCTAGCCTCGTTTATACCTTTTAAGTTAAAGGCTCAAAATACTTTAGATTGCGAACCAACAACTTCCGACATTTTAGGCCCCTTTTTTTCTGAGGGTGCTCCAGAAACAATTTCTATTATTCCGGAAGATTATGAAGGTGAACGACTCTTTTTATCTGGAAATTTATCATCCACAGATTGTGATAAGGGGATTTCCAGTGCAGTAATGGATTTTTGGCAAGCTGACGAACATGGCGATTATGATAATGTAGGCTTTAATTTTAGAGGGAAAATTATTACTGATGAAAATGGAAATTATAATTTAGAGACAATTATTCCGGGTAAATATTTAAACGGCTCACAATATCGACCATCTCATATTCATTTAAAAGTACAAGCAGAAGGTTATGATGAATTGGTTACTCAAATATACTTTCAGGGCGATGAGTCTATTTCTGCAGACCCATGGGCAAGCGCAATTTCGGCAACAAATAGAATTATACCTCTTAATGCAGGTTTTGCAGGCGATTGGTTTGGTGTTTTTGATGTTGTTTTGTCTGGAGATGGGCCACCCATAGGCTTAAATGAACTTCAAAGAGTGTATGGCGATTTAAGTCAAAATTACCCCAACCCTTTTTCTGAACAAACGAAGTTATTTTTGGTTTTGAATAAGGATGCGAAGACTGAGATTGAAATTTTTGATCAAAAAGGAAGTCGTGTAAAAGTGTTGTTATCTCAAAATTTAAAAAAAGGTCGATACGAATTTAATTGGGCTGCAAAAAATCTTTCAAATGGACTTTATACTGCTGTTTGGATGTCTGATAATAAATTGGTTAAAACCATTAAGATGGTTAAGCAAACGAATTAATTTTTAATACATGAAATACTTAGGGACCATTTTTGCTTTATTGGCAATTGTTTATTTAAACACCACAGATAAAGCTCATACTTTTTCCACTGGTGCTCCGGCAGCTAAGACTGGTTCTCCAGGAGACGAAGGAAGTTCTTGTAATTCGCCTTACTGTCACTCTGGACCAGCAGCTGGATCGGGCGAAAATATAGCTATATCTATACTACAACCTTTAGATCAGGGGCCCTATAGAATTTCAATTGAAGTATCAAATACAGGTGGTATGCAATATGAAAAAGTTGGTTTTCAGGCTTGTGTTGAAGATGATTTTGGGAATAAAATAGGCGAGATATCTATTGTAGACCCAATACGTACAAAATTCCCTAATGGTAATAGTGATTATATTACCCATACCTTTACTGGAACTGCACCATCTGATGATTTTTTACACCTTTGGGAATTTGATTGGACGCCACCTGTCAATTTTGAAGGTCAAGAAGCAAATGTTTATGTCGCCTCAATATTATCAAATAATAACAATCAAAATACTGGAGATGTTCATGTTACCAACCACCACACATTTAACGTTGGTGTTTCTGTAGAAGAGTCTGGTTTGTTTGATTTTTCAGTCTACCCAAATCCTGCTAAAGATGAGATTCATATTTCTTTTTCTCAAAAACAGCAAGAAGACCTTGTTATTTTACTATACGATTTAAAGGGGTCGGAGACTGTTCTCTTTGATGGTAAAAGAGATCAAAATATAGAATCTATTGTTTTGCCCTCACATATATCAAGTGGGCTTTACACTCTTGAGATCCGTTCAATTTACGCACGATCGACAGAAATGTTAGCGATTCAATAATTATTTTTTATTATCTATTTTAAAAGAGGCTAATAGGCCTCTTTTTTTTAGTTTTGTAAAAAGCTCATAATGATAGAAATACTTAGAGAGTCACCACAGTCTTCATGGACTTTAATTCTTTTTTTTCTGATTAGCTTTGTTTACGTTTATTTATACAATGATGACGCAAGGCGTTTTCGCTATTTTTTTCTCTCACTATATAATAAACAGTATCAAGTTAGTTACGGTAGGCAAAGTAAAGTATCAGGGCATTTTATGCCACTATTATCTTTAACAACGTTTCTTTCTGTATCTTTTTTACTTTACTCGTACTTGGGATATTGTACTAAGTATAGTACATACTCCACTTTATTTTTATACGCGATGCTTATTTTGCTTTCTTTTTTAATATTAAAATGGCTTTTTGTGTTTATGTTATTTTTTCTCTTTAAAAGACAAAAGTTATTTCAAGAATTTATTGCCTTATCTCTTCATTATATAAACCTATTTTTAACACCAATTGTATTTTCTACAATTTACTTGTATTTGATAGGGAGTTTTAATCAAAAAAGTATAAACCTCTTATTATCAACAACATTAGTCCTGTTAATTCTTGCAAAGTTTAAGACGCTCTCGCTTATGCGAAATATTATTTCTTTGGGAGTTTTGTATATTATTTTGTACATTTGCACCATAGAAATAGCGCCATTTTTGTCGTTGCTAATAGGTTTAAATTGTTGATTGGCAATTTTTTTTCTACGGACTTTTGAAGAGTGAACCCCTAAATGATCGAAGATTTGAAAGTAAAAACTATTCTTGTTTCTCAGCCTGAGCCAAAGAGCGGGACTTCACCGTATCATGAATTGGGTAAAAGTCAAAAGGTTAATGTAGACTTTCGATCTTTTATACATCTTGAGCCTGTTGCGGCATCAGATGTTCGCCAGCAGAAAGTTCCTTTTACAGATCATACAGCTGTTATACTTACAAGCCGTCATGCAGCAGATCATTATTTTAGAATATGTCAAGAAATGCGCTTTGAGGTCCCTACTTCAATGAAGTATTTCTGTATGTCTGAAGCTATTGCATTTTATTTACAGAAATACATTACCTACCGTAAAAGAAAAATATATTATGGTAAACAGAGGTTTGTTGATCTTATTGGGTCAATTAAAAAGCATAAATCAGAAAAATTTTTATTGCCTTCTTCGGATATTTTAAAGCCTGTTATCCCTCAACTCTTAGAGGATAACGGTATTAATTATACCCGCGTGGTACTTTACAAGACAGTTTGTAGTGATCTTTCTGATTTGGAGAATGTATTTTATGATGTTTTGGTCTTTTTTAGTCCTTCTGGTATTAAGTCATTATTTCAAAATTTCCCCAATTTTGAGCAAAACAATACCCGTATAGCAGCATTTGGTAAAACAACCCTAAAAGCGGTTGCAGATGCTGGTTTGAAAGTAGATATTGAGGCGCCAACCGCTAAGGCTCCATCAATGACTATGGCGATCGAACAATACATCAAAAAGGTAAATAAAAAGTAGTTTTTTTATTATTTGATTCAAAGGGCGATTAATCGCCCTTTTTTTATTGATTTTTTCTAATTTTACACTCATGAGTCAAAGCTTTCATAAAACAGAAAGATTAAAGAGTAAAATAATTTTTGATGAATTAATAGCTAGTGGTTCAACTGTAAAGAAACACCCGTTTATTCTTGTTTGGAAGAAATTAAATGTAGACCAGAGTTACCCAATAAGAATAGCTTTTTCAGTTTCTAAAAAACGCTTTCCTCTCGCTGTTGACCGAAATGAAATGAAACGTAAGATAAGGGAGGCTTATCGGCTAAAAAAATCCGATATTTATGCAAATCTTAAAAACAACTATGCAGTTTTGCTTATATATACACCTAAAGAGAAAATCAAAAGAGATCTTCTAAATAATAAACTAACATTAGTTTTTGAACGTTTTATTGATGATGTTAAAGAAAGGGCTTAAAGCAGGGGTCATTTTATTGATCAAAATTTATCAAAAAGTAGTTTCGCCATGGACGCCTGCTTCGTGTAGATATAATCCTACTTGTTCGTCATATTCTATTGATGCTTTTCAAAAACATGGATTATGGAAAGGTTTTGTTTTGACTATAAAAAGAATTGGTTCTTGTCACCCCTGGGGTGGCAGTGGATATGATCCAGTACCATAAAATAATTAAATATGAATAAAGTGATTAAAAAATTGACCTTTTGGTTTATTGTTGGCCTTGTATCAATGTCTTCATTTGCATTTGTTTCTGGCTACTTTGAGGTAAGTAAAAACCTAGATATTTTTACTTCTTTATTTCGTGAAGTAAACATTTACTATGTTGACGAAACCAAGCCTGGAGAAATGATAGAGAAAGCAATTGATTCCATGCTTAAGGATCTAGACCCCTATACGACATATATTCCGGAGTCTGATATTGAAGATTTTCGTTTTCAAACAACGGGTCAATATGGTGGTATTGGAGCCATGATTCGTAAGAAGGGTGATTATGTTGTTATTGCTGAGCCCTATAAAGGATTTCCAGCAGATAAGGCTGGTTTGAGAGCAGGTGACAAGCTTTTAGAAATTGACGGGAAGTCAGTTAAGGGTAAGTCAACTGAAGATGTAAGCTCTGTGCTTAAAGGTCAACCGGGTGTAGAGGTTAATGTTCTTATTGAACGACCTGGCACAGAAAAGCCCATAAAGAAAACATTTACCAGAGAAGAGGTTAAGGTTAAATCTGTACCCTACAAGGGAATGGTTGATGATGGAATTGCTTATGTGCGATTAACACGATTTACACGTAACTGTGCTAGCGAGGTTGAGGATGCGATTCTTGAACTTACCGATGAGAATGAAGTAAAAGGATTGGTACTTGATTTAAGGGGGAATCCTGGTGGTTTGTTAAATGAATCCGTGAGACTTTGCAATCTTTTTATAGATAAAAATCAGGAAGTTGTATCTACAAAAGGAAAGATAAAAGATTGGGAAAAATCATACAAAACGATGAAAGAACCTCTAGATAAAGAGCTCCCTTTAGCGGTACTAATTAACCAAAGTTCAGCTTCAGCCTCAGAAATTGTTTCGGGTACCATACAGGACCTTGATAGAGGTGTTGTTCTCGGTAAAAAAAGTTTCGGTAAAGGTCTGGTTCAGCAAACTCGTAAGTTGAGTTACAACTCTCAATTGAAAGTTACAGTTGCAAAATATTATACGCCAAGTGGAAGATGTATTCAGGCACTAGACTATACTAATAAAAATGATGATGGCAGTGTTGGAAAGGTTGCCGACTCTCTTAAAACAGCATTTAAAACAAGGAATGGGCGAACCGTATTCGATGGGGGTGGTGTTGATCCAGATATTGTTATAGACCAAGAGGCCTTCGCAAAGATTGTTGGAAGTTTAGTTTCTAAGCAGCTCATATTTGATTTTGCTACAGAGTTTGTTTTACAAAACGATTCAATTGAAGAACCAGGCGTATTTAAGATTTCGGATGCATTGTATGAAGATTTTGTTATGTTTTTATCTGATAAGGAGTATGAGTATGAAACGAACACAGAGAAAAAAATGGCAGAGTTAATTGATAAAGCAGAAGATGAATATGCTGACTTCAAAGAAGATTTAGAGCTCTTGCAGAAGAAGTTGCTTAGCTATAAAGAAGATGACATACACAAATACCAATCGCAAGTATCAGAATTGATACTAAGTGAATTGATGGCGCGTTACTATTATCAAGAAGGTAGAGTAATAGCTTCTTTAGCAGATGATACAGTATTGAAAGAAGCGATCTCAGTACTTCATGATTCTGATCGATATGAAGCTATTTTATCAGGTAACTTAGATGATAAATAAGACAAAAGACATTTCATCCTATTATTTTATCGCTTGTATAAGCTTTGTTTTGGGCTTGTTTATGCAAGATTTTTTTAAGGTTCCGCTAACTGGAGGGATTATTATTATTGGCCTAAGCTGGATTTTCTCGTTTTCATTTAAGGAAAAACTTCAGCGCTTTATAAAAAATCCCGCAGCCATTGCATTTGTTTTGCTCTACCTGCTTCATTTAGTAAGTATATTCTACACTGAAAACTCTTCAGAGGGATGGAACGACTTAAGACTGAAAATTTCCTTTTTATTGTTGCCTTTTTTTATGATGACAGTGCAGTTTATTTATAACGAACAACGAATGTTTATACTAAAGTTTTTTGCTATACTTATGATGCTAATGGCTTTAACAGATTTGACGCATGCATTTTTAGAGTACTTTATAAGTGGGAATCAAGAAACATTCTATTACATTCATCTCCCATATTTATTAGCCTCTAAGGTTCATTATGTAGCTTGGTATTACTCTTTTGCTATTTTTGTCTCAATCTATCATTTAATTTCTTCTCATTCAAATAGAGCCCTATGGTTTTTAGGCCTTTTAATTTTATTGTTTTCTTTGATTCTACTATCTAGCCGTGCGTTTATATTGGCATTTATTGTTGTCTTTATTTTGACCTTTTTGAAGTGGTTTAAAATAGCCAAAGTATCTCGCTTAATGTGGACTAAAATATTATCTATAGCTGCTTTATTTATTTTCTTCTTAGTATTCATTCCATCAACAAATTTGCGTCTTAATGATACAGTTGTAGAGCTTCAAAAAATGTTTGGATATGACACGCCTAAACAAACAAATCCAAGGGTTTTTATATGGCGTTATGGGGCTGATTTAATTGCTAAAAACCCAATTTTTGGCTTTGGAGTAGGTGATGCAAAAGGAGAATTAAGTGCCGCATTAGAGTCTTGTGATGCCATGTTTTGGAATGGAGAGCGCAACGTTCCTATTCAGAATAAAAATTA
Source organism: Bacteroidetes bacterium MED-G21 (assembly GCA_002457305.1). GTDB lineage: Bacteria > Bacteroidota > Bacteroidia > Flavobacteriales > UBA7430 > MED-G21. The sequence continues at coordinate 17,951 of NTKG01000009.1, forward strand.
CAATTTTCACAATCAGTTTATGCAAACTTGGGCAGAAGTAGGAATTTTTGGGTTTTTAATTTTACTATTTATAATGATACACCCTTTTTTGTTAAAGAACTCACACCCACTTTTTTTAATATTTATTGGACTAACATTTATAGGATGTTTAACAGAAAGCATGTTTGAAAGGCAGGCTGGGGTTGTTTTGTTTGCTTTTATGTATCCTTTATTATCTGGATTAAAGAAGGCTTCTGACGAATATTAAGCCTCACTATTCCTTAACAAACACTCTTTTAACTCTTTGAGACACATTTGTTAAGATTTCATATGGAATCGTATTAAGCTTCTTGGCCAGATTCAGAATGTGTTTTTGTGTATTCCAGATAATAACCTCATCTCCTTCTTTTGCCTCAATATGGCTAATGTCTACCATACACATGTCCATACATATGTTTCCAATAATATCAGCTTTTTTCCCATGTATATAGACACATCCTTTTTTATTACTTAATGCTCTGTTTAATCCATCAGCGTAGCCGATAGCAATAATTGCAATGCGAGTAGCTTTATCGGTAAAGTATGATCTGTTATAGCCTATACTCTCACCTGCAGGGATGTCTTTAATTTGCGAGATTGTAGATTTTAATGAACTACAATTTTGAAGTTTTTCATCACCAATTCCATATAAACCAATTCCTAATCTCACCATATCGAACTGCGCTTCTGGATAGTTTATAATTCCAGATGAATTTAAAATATGCTTTAAAATAGGGTTATTAGTCTTAGCTTCTATGTCATTGCATATAGAAGTAAATTGATCTATTTGCCTTGATGTGAAACTCTTGTCTAGGCTATTTTCACTGCTGGCGAGATGACTAAAAACAGAAGCAATTTGAATTTCTTGCTGTTTGGAAATCAATGAAATGAGGGTTTTTATTTCATGGCTTTCAAACCCTAACCTTCGCATTCCTGTATCTATCTTTAGGTGGATGGGGTAATTTTTTAGGTTTAATTTTTTTAATTCTACTTGCAGTGTTTTGAGTTGTTTGAAGCTGTATATTTCTGGTTCAAGACAGTTGTTTATGAGTTCGTTAAATTGAGATCCCTTTACATTGAGGACCATGATTCGAGTTGTTATCCCCTTTTTACGCAGAGCAACACCTTCATCTATGTATGCTACGGCTAGGTAGTCTGCATTGTGGTATTCTAAATGATGTGCAATTTCATAAGAGCCATTACCGTAAGAAAAGGCTTTGACCATTGCCATGACCTTAGTCTCTTTTTTTAAGAGTGCTTTGTAGTAGTGAAAGTTTTCAGAAATTCCGTTTAAATTAACTTCTAGAAGCGTTTCATGATTTTTTTGTTCCAGAATTTTTGCGATTTTTTCAAATTTAAATCGCCTCGCTCCTTTTAATAATATGGCTGAATTATTTAGGTTAAAAAGAGAGATGTTTTCTATAAATTGATCGGTGTTTTTATAGCAAGAGCAGTTCGAAAAAAGATGCTTTGAGTCAAAAAAGGCCTCTCCAATTCCAATAACATGTTCAACCTCATGGGTTTCTAAAAGGGATATTAGTTTTGGAAAAAGCGCGCTATTTTTTATTCCTGTTTGATCTAAGTCAGAAAGGATTACAACCTTTTTAGCATTACCACTTTGCTGTTGAAGGAAGTCGAGTGCGATTTTAATTGAATCTAGATCAGAGCTGTATGCGTCGTTAATTAATAAACTATTACCCTTTGCTTCTTTAAGTTCCATTCGCATTGCAATGGGTTGAAGCTCGTCTAGTCCATTTTGTATTTTTTGAGATGGAATATTTAATGAAATTAAAGTACAGATAATATGCAAACAATTTTCAGTGGAAGCCTTGTCATTAAATGGAATATAAAATACTTTTTCTGTGTTATTATGAATAAGAGTCAGGGTGGCTTTATCCGCTTTTTGACGGATGTTTTTTACATATACAAAGGCGCTATTGTCTTTAGATGACCAAGCGTATAGTTGCGCATTATGAATACCGATTGCTGCTTCATGTATTTCTTTATGGTCTTTACAATACACAAGTTTTTCGACTTCTGTAAAAAGAGAGGCTTTTTCTCTTGTTTTTTCTTTTAACGATTCAAAATTTTCAGAATGAGCTTGTCCTATATTGGTAAATATTCCAATACCCGGTTTAATGATATTTTCAAGGCGCATCATTTCGCCTTTTTCAGATATGCCAGCCTCAAAAATGCCGATTTCATGGTCTTGTTTTAGCCCTATAACAGATAGGCTAACCCCTACTTGAGAGTTGTAGCTTTTTGGACTTTTACAGGTGTTATAGGCTTTTTTTAGGCAGGTGTTTAGCCACTCTTTAACAATCGTTTTTCCATTACTACCAGTAATTCCAATGATTGGGATATTAAATTGAAGTCGGTGATTTCTAGCTAAATCCTGAAAGGCATAAAGGCTGTTGGAAGTTATGAGAAAGTTTCCTTCAGGGTAATCAGACGTATTAAAATTTGGCTGGCTAATTAAAAAATTACGGCAGCCTCTTTTGTATAAGTCTTTAATAAAATTATGTCCATCATGACGAGATCCTTTGATGGCTATAAAAAGATGTGTGCTAAAATCTTTTGCTTTTCTACTATCAATAATTAATTGTGAAATGTGGGCCTTAGCATTAACACCTTTAAATTGTGCACCGCAAAATTTTGCTAATTGTTCAATACTATAGGAAAAGCTACTCATTAATTATGAATTCTTTAGGATAAAACAAGAGCGGCATAAAGCCTCATATTCTTCCTGTTCTCCTAAATGTACTAAATCTTTTGATGCGACTATTCGATTTGAATGAATAGCCAAGTCGCCACAATCCACACAAATGGCGTGAACCTTTGAAACAAACTCAGCATTTGCCATCAAATTAGGAATGGGGCCAAAAGGGTTTCCAAGATAGTCCATGTCAAGACCTGCAACAATGACGCGCACACCATTTTTTGCAAGAGTAGCGCATACATGAGGAAGTTCATTGTCGAAAAATTGAGCTTCGTCAATCCCAATCACATCTACTTCGTCGATTAATTCTAAAATCTTAGAAGAAGAAGCAACAGGCGTTGAATTGATTTCATTTAAGTCGTGAGAAATCACTTTTTCCTTATCATAGCGTAAATCAATAGCTGGCTTGAATATTTCAATTCTCTGTTTCGCAAACTGTGCTCTTTTTAATCTACGTATCAGCTCTTCTGTTTTTCCGGAGAACATAGATCCACAAATGACTTCGATCCAGCCTTTTTTTCGTTTATTACTATCGGGAGTTTCAAGAAACATTCAATTTGTTTTTATTTAAACAAATCTAATAAAATCGCTCTGTAGAATCCTATTTTTACTTAATTTGTTTGTGCAAAGAAAAGATTATGTCAAAACTATTTTTGGTGCCAACCCCTATAGGTAATTTAGAAGATATCACGTTTCGTTCTGTTCGAATACTTAATGAAGCGGATCTTATTTTAGCTGAAGACACCCGTACTTCAGGAAAGTTATTAAAGCATTTTGACATCAAGACGCCTATGCAATCGTTTCATATGCACAACGAACATAAGGTTCTTGATAAAATGATTGACAAATTAAAACAGGGAATTAAAATTGCCTTGATTTCGGATGCTGGTACGCCTGGAATTTCTGATCCGGGATTTTTATTAGTCAGAGCCTGTGTGGAAGAGGGAATAGAAACAGAGTGTTTACCTGGTGCAACTGCTTTAATTCCTGCCTTGGTGCAATCGGGATTTCCTACAGATCGATTTATTTTTGAAGGCTTTTTACCACCAAAAAAAGGCAGACAAACTAGATTAAAGCTATGGTCTGAAGAAACCAGGACAATCGTTTTTTATGAATCTCCGCATAAAATAGTTAAGACCTTATCACAGCTGCAGGAATTTGTTGGTGGAGACAGAAGATTGTCTGTTAGTAGAGAGCTCTCAAAAAAGTTTGAAGAAACTGTTAGAGGCACGGTTAATGAATTGATTCTTCACTTTACGAACAAAGCTCCAAAAGGTGAATTTGTAATTGTTTTAGAAGGCAAGAAATAAGTCAACGCTCTATTTTGTACAACAACGACAAACCTATGAAGCATAAAATTTGGAAACTTAAGCCATCGCCTGATACGCAAAAAATATTCGAGCTTAAAAAATCGCTCGGCGTTTCTAAGAAAATTTGTGCCCTTTTGTTAGATAGAGGGATTGATACTTTTGAAAAAGCAAAAACATTTTTTCGCCCTCAATTGTCCATGTTGCACGATCCTTTTTTAATGAAAGACATGGATAAGGCTGTCTCAAGACTACTTAAGGCAATGACTTCAAAAGAGCAGATTCGAGTTTATGGTGATTATGATGTTGATGGCACAACTTCCGTGAGCATGATGTACCTTTTTTTAAAGAGTCAAAATGCAAATTGCGATTATTATATTCCCGATCGAGATTCAGAAGGATATGGAATTTCTTATAAAGGAATTGATGATGCAATTGATAAAGGGATGACCCTGATGATAAGTTTAGATTGTGGTATAAAAGCAGTTGAAAAAGTAGCTTACGCCAAATCAAAAGGCTTGGATCTGATTATTTGCGATCATCATCGCCCTGGCGCTCATTTGCCAGATGCCATTGCAGTTTTAGACCCCAAAAGAGTAGACTGTACCTATCCATTTAAAGAATTATGTGGTTGTGGTGTTGGGTTTAAACTCATTCAAGCTTACCTTAAACATCAGGGTTTAGATGAAACAATTGCTTTCCAATATCTCGATCTGGTTGCTGTTGCTATAGGTGCAGATATTGTTCCCATTGTTGAAGAAAATAGGATTTTAGCTTTTTATGGCCTAAAACATTTAAATGAAAATCCACGTATAGGAATGAAGGCCTTAATGCGTGAGCACAAGCACTTTGGGGCGATGAATATAACTGATGTTGTGTTTACCATAGCGCCTCGTATAAACGCAGCTGGGCGGATGAAACACGCTCATAATGCTGTCAGTTTATTGATTGAAGAAAATCAGAATCAGGCAGTAAAAACAGCTAATGAAATAGAAGAATACAATACGGAGCGCAGATCAGAAGATCAGCGTATTGCAAATGAAGCACTTGCTCAGATAAAAGAGCAAAAAGAAGAGCAAAATGCTTCTACAGTTGTTTATCATCCAGAATGGCATAAAGGTGTTATTGGAATCGTGGCTTCTAGGTTAATTGAAACTTACTACAGACCAACAGTAGTTTTTACAAAATCTAAGGCGTATTTGGTTGCTTCAGTCCGTTCTGTAAAAGGCTTCGATGTATTTCAAGCTTTAGAGGCATGCAGCGCATATATTGAGCAATTTGGAGGCCATAAATATGCAGCAGGATTATCGATACGGGAAGAAAATTATGAATTATTTAAAGCTGCTTTCGATAAAGTTGTGTCTGAAAGAATTACTGAAGCTCAAAAAACGGAAGTCATAGAAATTGACGCAGAACTCGAATTTTCAGATATAACAACTGGCTTTAACAATATATTAAAGCAATTTGAACCTTTTGGCCCTGAAAACATGTCTCCTTTATTTGTTACTAAAAATGTTATGGACCGTGGCTACAGCAAGGCAGTAGGTTCAGAAAATGAACATCTTAAATTGCACATGTGCACCGAAAAGGAAAAGTTATCTGAAATGAATGGTATTGCTTTTAAGTTGGGCTTTCATTCGGAATATGTAAACAAAGGCTTGGCTTTTGATATTTGTTATGCGATTCAGGAAAATGAATGGAAAGGAAAGCGAAGTATTCAGTTGGCTGTAAAGGATATTAAGACTTTGTAATTTAAAGGTGTTTTTGTAGTTGTTGAGTTTAACATTCTCTACCTAACTTTTTACCTATGTGAATGGATAGCGTAGTCAATTTTTGAAAATCGTTTATAAGTTTAACTCGATCATCATTAGTAAGCTCATCGCTCTTCATTTGTTCGAGCATTTTTTCAATTTTAAGCTTTACTACTTTTGACTTTAATCTAATAATGGCTTCTTCAACCAAATCTTTTAGCTTTTCTGTTTCAGTAGGAACCATAATGTCTTTTTTTGCCCAATCACTTAATTGATGTTTGTCACTTAGTAATTGAGACACAGTTTGTGAAATTTCTGGATCGTGATGTTGTATGAAATGTTTTTCTTCAGGAATCGATTCGTGTTCATTAAAGTAATTGATAAGCTCGCTGTATATTTTGTTATATTTTGGGTGTGTAAATTGAATGTCGTCTTCGATTAATTCAGAGATAATATATTCTGCTGTTGTAATGGTTGTTTCGGAGATCTCACCATTTTCATTTTCAAACTCAAAATGCAAACCAAAAGTCCCGTAAATAATTATTAAACGTATTAGTGTCAACTCCTCTAAGTTGGTACTTATTGCATCAAGCTTCTGTCCTTGTTTAGGACTGCTAAACACCACTTGCATTGGTTTTGAACTGCTCTTAGCTTTTCCTGATCGAGACTGTTCAATGCTTGCAAACACAACCTGTTCTTCTATGCCGAGTATTTTAGACGAAGTTTGTGCATATACGGTTCGGGCCACATTGTCGGGTATAAGGGCAATGGTTGCAGCGATGTCTTTAATCAGTTCTGCTCGTTTTATAGGATCTTCCTTAGCTTCCTCTAAGAGCAATGAACATTTGAATTCTATGAAGTCTTTTGCTTCGTTATTTATATAGTCTTCTAATTCCTCAGAACTTACTTTTTTGGCATAAGAATCGGGGTCTTCCCCGTCTGGGAAAGTCACTATTTTTACGTTTAGACCTTCTTCTAATATCAGATTAACACCACGAAGCGCGGCTTTAAGACCGGCGGCATCACCATCAAACAGAATGGTTATGTTGTTCGTAAACCTTTTTACCAGTTTTATTTGATCTATGGTAAGTGAAGTTCCAGAAGAGGCCACTACATTTTCAATTCCTGCCTGATGCATCGAAATCACATCAGTGTATCCTTCAACCAATAAACAGCGGCCTTTTTTTACAATGCTGTTTTTGGCGTAGTACATGCCATAGAGTACTTTACTCTTGTGATAAATGTCGCTTTCTGGAGAGTTAAGGTATTTTGCAGCTTTTACATTGCTTTTTAATATTCTCCCGCCAAACCCTAGTACTCTTCCCGATAAGGAGCGTATAGGAAACATCACTCTGCCATGAAAACGATCGTAATTTCTAGATCCTTTTGGAATGGTAAGGCCTGTTTTTTCAAGAAATTCTATTTTATATCCTTCTTTAAGTGCGTGTGCACTAAAAGCATCACTTTTTTCAGGACTGTAACCCAAAAGAAACTTTTTCAGAACCTCTTCTCTAAAACCTCTTTCTTTAAAGTAACTTAAGCCGACGGCACGCCCTTCATCAGAATTAAAAAGCTGATCCTGAAAATATTCATTTGCAATATTGCTAACGATAAACATACTTTCTCTATCGTTAGCAGCCTCTTCCTGTTCGGGAGTTCGAACGGTTTCTTCAATAAAAATGTTGTATTTATTTGCAAGATATTTAAGTGCCTCAGGATAACTGAAGTGTTCGTGATCCATTACGAAATTTACGGCATTGCCCCCTTTACCACAACCAAAGCATTTATAGATCCCTTTTGCGGGAGACACAGTAAAAGAGGGCGTTTTCTCGTCATGAAATGGACAGTTGCCAAGCAGATTGACACCACGTTTTTTAAGCTGCACAAAATCACCTACGACTTCATCTATACGAGCCGTTTCGAAAATTAGATCTATGGTTTCCTTAGGGATCAATTGTAATGCTTTAGAAAGCTAAAATACTAAAATTAGTTGTTGCTTGAAGCCTGTTTGATAAGTAAGCATTTTCTTTTCTTGTTGTTCGAAAAATATTGGCAGATAATGAATTGCTTTCTATGGTATTTTTCATTTTTTCGTTTTGATTTAAAATTTCATTTATATGCTAGCATTTCCTGTTTTTAACGAATCATTTAGTGTAAAAAACTTATCTTTGGACGCAACAAAAACCCTCTATGTAAGCTGTTGTAAATAAGCTTTTTAGGAATTAACTTATGGAATACAATTTTAGAAGTATTGAAAAAAAGTGGCGGAAGCGATGGGCTGAGGAGAAGCCCTTTAAAGTGGATGCTAATTCTGAAAAACCAAAGTATTATGTGTTGGACATGTTTCCTTACCCATCAGGAGCTGGATTACATGTAGGTCACCCATTGGGATACATTGCTTCTGATATTTACTCACGTTATAAGCGTTTGAAAGGGTTTAATGTATTACACCCAATGGGTTATGATGCTTTTGGATTACCTGCCGAACAATATGCCATTCAAACAGGTCAACATCCTGCCATTACTACAGAGAAAAACATTTCTCGTTATAGAGAGCAATTGGATAAAATTGGTTTTTCATTTGATTGGGACAGGGAAGTGCGCACCTGTGAACCAAATTATTATAAATGGACACAGTGGATTTTTAAGCAGATTTTTAATGCTTGGTATTGTAAGAACGAAGATAAGGCAAAGCCTATTGAAACTTTGGTGCAGCATTTTGAATCTGAAGGAAATGCCAATGTTAAAGCAGAATGTGACGAAGTAGAAATCTTTACTTCAGAAGAATGGAATATAAAGTCAACCATAGAAAAAGAACAAATTTTATTGGCGTACCGTTTGGCTTACCGATCGGAAACTATGGTGAACTGGTGCCCAGAACTAGGGACTGTTTTAGCTAATGATGAAATAAAAGACGGGCTTTCTGAACGTGGTGGACACCCAGTAGAACAAAAGAAAATGATGCAATGGTCGATGCGAATTACGGCTTATGCACAGCGTTTAATTGATGGCTTGGAAAGCCTCGATTGGACGGACGCAATTAAAGAACAACAAAGAAATTGGATTGGTCGATCGGAAGGCGCTTCCGTTCGTTTTGAGGTAGAAAGCGAAGTACTTGCTGCAGATGAGAAACTTGAAATAGAGGTGTTTACCACGCGTCCTGATACGATTTTTGGCGTGTCTTATATGACACTGGCACCTGAGCATGAATATGTTTCTCGAATTACCACAGATGAATTCAAAGCAGCTGTTCAGCAATACGTTGATCAAACAAAAAAGCGTTCTGAACGCGATCGTATGTCTGATGTGAAAACAGTTTCCGGACAATTTACAGGCGCTTACGTAAAAAATCCTTTTACAGGTGCGAAAGTTCCTGTTTGGATTGGTGATTATGTGTTGGCAAGCTATGGAACGGGTGCTGTTATGGCAGTTCCAGCTCATGACAGTCGTGATTTTGCTTTTGCAAAGAAATTTGATTTACCTCTTATTCAGGTCATATCAGGAGGCAATTTCCCAGAGGAGCCTCATGAGGGAAAGGTGGGCACAATGATGAATTCAGATTTTTTAAACGGATTAGACGTTAAGGAAGCTACTGCAGTCATTATTGCTAAGATCGAAGAAAAAGAAATGGGTTATGGTAAAATTCAATACCGTCTTCGCGATGCGATATTCTCGCGTCAAAGATACTGGGGTGAGCCTTTCCCAATATATTTTGAAGATGGCATACCAAAAACCATGGACGATAAAAATCTGCCATTGACTCTGCCTGCCGTAGAGAAATATTTACCTACAGAAGATGGTGAGCCACCTTTGGCGAGAGCAGAAAATTGGAAAACGGATGAAGGATATATCTTAGACACTAATACCATGCCTGGTTGGGCAGGATCTTCATGGTACTTCTTGCGCTACATGGATGCTAATAATGATGGGGAATTCGTCTCTAAAGAAGCTCAGTCCTATTGGAAGAATGTTGATCTTTATATTGGAGGCTCTGAACATGCTACGGGACATTTATTGTATTCACGATTCTGGATGAAATTTTTATATGATATGGGCTTGGTTTCTGAGCAAGAGCCATTTAAAAAGATGATTAATCAAGGAATGATTTTAGGTCGTTCAAACTTTGCCTACCGCGTTAAGGATACAAATACTTTTGTGTCTTATGGGCTTAAAGACCAGCATGTAACTACAGCGATTCATGTAGATGTAAATTTAGTTGAAAACGATGTTTTAGATGTGGCAGCCTTTAAAGCGTGGCGACCTGATTTTACCAATGCTGAATTCATCCTCGAAGATGGAGCATATAAGTGTGGGGCAGAGGTAGAGAAAATGTCTAAGTCTAAATACAATGTGGTTAGTCCAGACTTAATTGTTGAGAAATATGGTGCTGACACACTTCGGATGTATGAAATGTTTTTAGGACCACTAGAGCAATTTAAACCATGGAACACCAATGGTATTTCTGGCGTAAACAACTTTTTGCGAAAGTTGTGGCGTTTGTTTCATGATGCAGAAGAAAACTTTGCGGTTACAGATACTGAGGCCACCAAAGAAGAGTTGAAAACACTTCATAAAACCATTAAGAAAGTTGGTGAGGATATTGAAGCCTTCTCTTTTAACACTTCGGTAAGTACCTTTATGGTTTGTGTAAATGAACTAACAGCTCAGCAGTGTAACAAGCGTTCTATTTTGGAACCATTGGTTGTATTAATATCAGCCTATGCGCCGCACATTGCCGAGGAGCTTTGGGAGCAATTAGGTCATAACGATGGTGTTACTTATCAGGACTTTCCAACATTCGATGCTTCTCACCTTGTTGAAAGTTCTCATATGTATCCGGTTTCCTTTAATGGGAAAATGCGTTTTAAAGTTGAATATGCTTTGGATATGGATCGAGCAGAAATTGAAAAGCAAATTTTAGCACACGAAAAGTCAATTCACTACTTAGAAGGTAAGGCACCTAAAAAGGTGATTATCGTTCCTAAGAAGATCATTAATATTGTTGTTTAGAAACAATCATTAGACCCACTCACGAGGATTCATAAGCACTTGAATTAATTTGGCTTCCTCGGAATCTTTTTCTGTTTGGAAACCGTAATCCCATCGAACGGTAGAAGGAAGACTCATTAAAATAGACTCTGTTCTTCCTTTGGTTTTAATACCGAAATGCGTTCCTCTGTCGTGCAGTAAATTGAATTCTACGTATCGCCCACGTCGAATCTCTTGCCAGTATTTTTGTTCTTCTGTATATGTTTCTTCTTTGTGTTTTTCAACGATGGGAATATAGGCTTCTAAAAAGCAGTTTCCAGCGTCCATTTGGAAGGCTAAGAGCTGTTCCCAGCTCATGTTTTCATCTTCTTGCATGTAGTCGTAGAAGATGCCACCAATTCCACGAGTTTCATCTCTGTGGCTATTGAAGAAATAAGTATCGCAGGCTTTTTTGAATTCGGGGTAGTAGTTGGTATTGTGCTTGTCGCACATGTTTTTCATCACCTGGTGGAAATGTATTGCATCTTCCTCTACCAAATAATAAGGGGTAAGGTCGGAACCTCCACCAAACCACTGTTTCACAATCCCGCCTTTGCCATCGTACATTTCAAAATAACGCCAGTTGGCGTGAACAGTTGGCACTTTAGGACTTTTTGGATGAATCACTAAAGAGAGGCCACAAGCGTAGAAATTAGCTTCGTCTACCCCAAACTTTTCTTTAAAGGTATCGGGTAGCTCACCGTGAACAATGGAAGTATTTACGCCCCCCTTTTCAAAGACTTTTCCATTGGCAATAACGCGTGTTTTTCCACCTCCACCCCCTTCTCTTTCCCAGGCATCTTCAATAAACTTAGCCTTACCATCTACTTCTTCTAAAGACCTACAAATTTGGTCTTGCAGATTGAAAAGATGCTTGGTAAATGTTTCTTTAATATTCATTTAGCTGTAGTTTTTTACTGCGTTAATGAATGCTCTTGCGTTGTCAACAGGAACAGTTGGTATAATACCATGTCCTAGATTAACGATGTAGCGATCTTTTCCAAATCGGTCAATCATTTCTTTTGTCCATTTTTCAATTTGAGGGATTGGAGCATACAACCTTGAGGGGTCAAAATTTCCTTGAATGGTTACATCAGAACCTAAAACGTTTCTTGCCATTTCTGGTGTCACAGCCCAATCGACACCTATAGCGTTGGCTCCTGTTGCTTTTAATTCTTCTAGTGCATACCACGAACCTTTAGCGAATAAGATATTTGGCACGGTACATTCTGCAACAATTTTCTTTAAGTATGGGTAAGAAAATTCCATAAAGTCATCCGGACTCAATAAACCTGCCCAGGAGTCAAACAATTGAAAAGCCTGAGCGCCTGCTTTGATTTGCGCTTTCATATACGCAATAGTTGTGTCTGTAATTTTATCCAGCAATACTTTTGCCGCTTCTGGTTGTTCGAAGCAAAAGCGTTTGGCTTCAGAAAAGTCTTTCGAGCCTTTTCCTTGGACCATGTAACATAGCAGTGTCCATGGCGCACCAGCAAAGCCTATCAATGGAACTTCACCTTTTAAGTCCATTCGCGTTTGTTTAATCCCTTCCATGACATAGCCAAGGGCTACTTCTACATTAGGAATTTGGATGGCCTCGGCATCTGCCAAATTTTTTACTGTTTTAGGAAGTCGAGGGCCTACACCGGGAACCATATCTACATGATAGCCCATGGCCACAGGAACAACTAAAATATCAGAGAATAAAATAGCCGCATCGGTACCCACCTGCCATATGGGCATGGTGGTAATTTCGGAAACCAAATGAGGTGTTTCACAGCGCTCAAAGAAGGTGTATTTTTCTCTTAAAACTCTGTAATCTGGTAAAAAACGCCCAGCTTGACGCATCATCCATACCGGAGGTCTCTCAACAGTTTCACCCTTTAAGGCTCTTAGTAACAGGTCATTTTTTAATTCCGGGAACTCCATTTTTTATTTGTTTTGTGTTGCGTATTGTTCGAGCATGGCTTCAAAGGAAGCTTTTGTTGCAGTGTTTATTTTTTGTACGCCTTTTTTACGAAGCGTATTCGCCGTAGTTTCTCCAATGCTGTAATAATCGAGTTCTGTGTCGAATTCGTTCATCATAGCAAAAGATTCTACAGCTGAAGGACTCATAAAAAAGAGAGCGTCTCCTTTTTGACTTGGTATTTTTTTTGGATCTAAAAGCGTGTGGTAAACCACTTCTTCTTTTAGTTGAACCCCTTTTTTAGCAAGGTAATTGGGTAATTCGTTTCGACGGATATTTCCGCAAAAGAATAATGCTGACTTAACACCATCTTCAGCAATCAATTCCGCTAAACTTTGTGCTGTTTCTGAATCGCCGCTTTTGGTTTCAAAGCCTTTTTCTTTAAGTGCTATTGCTGTTTGTTTTCCAGAAGCATATACCTTTCCTGCGAAATTATTTTGACTTAGGTTGTTTACAGCATTTTGGCTGGTGAATATCCAGGCTTCGGCTTTGGGTAGATCTTTTGGAAAATCCAGATGTTGTATTTTAGTCAGGGCGATTTCTTTTACTTCAAGACCTGAATTTTGGGCACAGGCTTTCTGCTGTTCGCTAAGCGATTTAGTAATCCATATTTGCCCTTTTTGATCCATTTTAGTGCAGACGTTTTTCTTTAGGAAGTTTGTCGATGATGTCTTTTGCTCCGCTATTCAATGCCTGTTGAGCTGCTTCAATTCCCAAATTGTGAGCCAGCATGGCATCTTTCTCTAACTTCACTTCAATTTTAATTTCGGCATTAGGATCCATAACAACTGCCTGCAACTTTAGCATTCCTTCTTCTACTTTTGCATAAGCACCGATAGGGGCAGAACAGCCCCCATTAAGTTTATTTAAGAAATCTCTTTCGATGCTGGTACACAAAGCGGTTTCTTTATGGTGGAATTCCTGACAAATAGTTGCCGTTTCCTTATCATCTTCTCTGCAAACTACCGCAACAGCACCTTGAGCAGGCGCAGGGATCATCCAGTCTAAAACCATGGCAATTTCGTGGCTGAGTTCGAGGCGTTCTAATCCGGCAGCGGCAAAAATAGCCCCATCCCAATTGCTTTCTCTAAGTTTTTTGATGCGTGTTTGTACATTACCTCGAATGTTACAGGTGCTGTGTTTTTCATACCGATCGATCCATTGTGATTTTCTTCTATTGGAACTTGTAGCAATTAGCCCGGCGTAGTCTTTATCGTTCAGAAAATCACTGTCTTTTCGAACCACCAATACATCAAAAGGGTTACCCCTTTCCATTACGGAACAGATCGTAATACCTTTGGGCAGTTCCGTTGGGATATCTTTATGTGAATGAACAGCAAGATCTATTTTTCCTTCAATAAGCGCATCATCCAAAGCTTTTGTGAATACTCCTTTTCCACCTATAAGAGGTAGAGGCGTGTCGAGTACTTTATCACCTTCCGATTCGATTAAAACCAATTCGGAAGTTTGCCCTAAAGCATTTAATTCTTCTTGCACCTTATGTGCTTGCCATAGTGCTAGCTTACTTTTTCGGGTTCCTATGCGAATCATTGCTTGAGTTTAAACATTTCCTCCATCATCTTAACTACTTCTTCAGAATGGCGGTATTTGGATTTAATGTATTCTGTAGCTTGGTTGGCAATTTTATTTACCACACTCGTTGTCAATTTGTTGGCCTTTTTAATTTCTTCATCACTCAAACGAAACTTTTGTTGTTCAATCTCATCGGTTCTGTAACGGTGAAGTTTTTCGTGCAAAGCCTGAATAACAGGCGATAAATCGCGCATTAACACCCAGTCGAAGAATTCGTTTTTATGTAGATTTATGATCGTTCGAGCTTTAGGAATATTCTTACGACGCATGGCCAAGGTTTCGTCCTGTATGTTGTTTAATTGATCCATATCAATCAGTTCTACACCATTTAATTTTTCTATTCCAGGTTCAATGTTTCTTGGTACAGATAAATCGAGAAGCAACATGTTATTTTCTACACCTTTAAAGTGTTTTGTGTATACGGTTGGTTCCATTGCGCCTGTTGCAACGATTAAAATATCCGTATTTGTGAGTTCTTTTTCTAGGTCTTCAATATTGGCAACACGCAATCCCAAAGAATTTGCAATAGCTTCTGCTTTAGAACGGGTACGGTTAATGAGCACCATTTCTTTGTGTGCATGTTTGAGGAGGTTTTTAGCTGTAGTTTCTCCAATTTCTCCTGTTCCGAATAGCACTATTTTCTTGTCTTTAAGGCTTTTGTATCGTTGTTTAATAAATAATACAGCACCATGCGCCACCGAGGCAGGACCTTCATTTATGGCGGTATCTGTTCTAACATCTTTGTAAGCTTGCATTACAAATTGCATTAAGCGGTGTGTGTAGCCATCCAACATTTCTTTATTGGAGGCGTATTTTACCGCATCTTTTATTTGACTTACAATTTGTAGATCACCCAACATTAGAGAATCTAAACCACAACATAATTCAAAAAGATGGAGCACCGCATCATCTCCGGAAAGCTGAAAATGATATTTTTCAAACTCTTTTTCACTCGCTCTGCTGTGTTTGATATAGAGCTCTTTTAGTATAAAGGCATTGTGTGTATGCGCAAAAAACTGAGCCCTATTGCAAGTGCTTACTACAAAAAGACTTTCGACACCAAGTGTTTTCGTCTCTTTAAGAATAGCATCAATAGCACTTTCAGAAAAATTAAATTTTTCGCGAACATCTATGGGGGTCTTCCAGTGTGAAATTCCAATGCTGAAAAATATGGACTTTGTCTCGCTCAAATACCTTTGAATTTATTTGTGTAAAAATACGAGCCTTTTCCCAATTAATAAAAACATACGCTCAAGACTTTCGTTGCTTGAATAAATTACTTTTAATGTATTGCGAAAACATTATCATTATTGTTTTAGAATTGCATTAATTTCATTTACGCATTTTTCAGTTTCTTCAAAGGGGAACAAATGCCCCCCCTCTTTAATGGGAATGAATTTCGTTTTTGGGAATAGGTGCGTTATAGAGTCAATACTTCGCGTATTTGCAATTTCCCCAACGGTTGCATAAAGATAATAACTAGGAACGCTCAGTTTAATAGAGGAGTAAAAGGGATGGGTTAGGGCAAATATTTTGGTTTCAAGATCTTTATTAAAGGATAATTTTATGCCTTTTTCTGAATCTTTCCATCCGTGTTGTATGTAATTGTTAAACGAAGCATCACTAAAATTTTTGAAAAGAAATTTGTTTCGTAGTTTTTTCGCTAAAAAGGCCCTTGAGGGAAAATGATCAGATCTATTTGCTGCTTTTTTTGCCAATGGCATGATCTTATGAGAAATTCCTAAGAACTGACTTATGGCCATTGCCCACCGAATTTTTCGTGATAAAACAGGCGGATCCATCATAATGAGTCCTTTAAAAAGATCGGGTCTTTGCTCGGCTGCAAATGCCAATATTACGGCGCCAAAAGAATGGCCTATTGCCCAAACGGGTTCCGCATAATTAGCTTCAAAATAATCTATAATCTCAGGCACAAGATCTTTCCATGAGCTTGATATTTTATAGCTTCCATGGCCCAATTTAGAAATATAGCTTATGTCAAATTGCGGTAAGCGTTTAAATAAATCGCTATAAACCTCAGCAGGGAAACCATTGGCATGTGCAAAAAAGATTTTCTCTTTCATGTTGCTAAGATAAATCTTTGTTCTATAATATTGAGATTTGAATCAACTTTACTCACTGCACAACGATGAAATAATTACCTTTGCCGGTATGACAAAAAAGCGCATTGCCATATTAGGATCTACAGGCTCTATTGGGACGCAAGCTTTAGGCGTTGTTTTAGAGCAAAAAGACCGATTTGAAGTAGAGGTTTTAACTGCGCATCGCAACGCTGAGCTCTTAATTGAGCAAGCGATTGCACATCAACCCAATGTGGTGGTTATAGGCGAAGAAAGTTTGTACGATAAGGTATATGCAGCACTCGATGCGCATCATATAAAAGTTTATGCCGGTGCCGAAGCACTCTCGCAA